>JAEWCJ010000258.1 GCA_023390695.1 Pseudomonadota bacterium
TATTTTCCCCTGCCCGCCTTGCGCGAGGCGGCCGCCCGCGGCCGGATCGGCGGCGTCGCTCCCCGCTTTCACGGCCTGCCGACGAACCGCAGCCACCGCGTCACGCTGGACACCGATTGCCCGGAGATCGTCGCCCGCTGCAAGGCCGACCAGGTCGATGCCGCGATCCTCGTTCCCAATTGTCCGGTCTGCCACCAGAGCGTCAGCCTGGCGGCGCGCATGCTGGACGAGAACGGCATCGCGAGCGTGATCATGGGTTGCGCCAAAGACATCGTCGAGCATGTCGGCGTGCCGCGGCTGCTGTTTTCCGACTTTCCGCTCGGCAACGGCGCCGGCCGTCCGCACGACCCGGCCTCGCAGGCCCGCACCCTGGAGCTCGCGCTTGCGTTGCTCGAAACCGCCACCGCCCCGCGCACCACGCATCGCTCGCCCCTGGTCTGGAGCGCAAGCCCGGACTGGAAGCTCGACTATTGCAACATCGAACGTCTGTCGCCCGAGGAGATCGGCCGGCGGCGCGCGGAATTCGACCGACAGAAGGAGATCGCCCGCGCGCTCCGCGACACGGCGAGCGCCGCTCCAGGTAGTTGACTGGACGCGTTTTCTTCACGCGAACCGGTGCCCACTTCGCTCGAAAACGCTTTTAGACGCCGGCTTCCACCTGCACCGGCGCGCCATGCGTATGCGGGATCTTGTCGGCATACGCCTTCACGAAATCCGACATCGGCGCATTGTGGCCGGCGGGCGGCTCCAGCGCATGATCGCTGTAGGACGCGATCGCCGGATCGGCCATGACGCGCTTCATCATGCCGCGATACCGCCGGGCCAGCTTGATCCAGCGGAAAGCCACCCTGGTGAAATCGACGACGCGCCAGGGATAGAACAGCAGCGGATTGACGATCGGCATGCCGTAACGGCGCTGGGTGCGGATCTTCCGGCGGACGAATCCAAATTGCAGCGGATGCACGCCTTCAATACGCGACGCCCCGGAAAACAGCGTGATCGCATCGAGCACCTTGGTCTTGTTCAGGCCGGTCGCCGCGGCGCGCTTCATGATCGTCTCGACATGCTCGTCGCTGTAATAGCGTGTCCATGCGCCGCGATAGACCGCCTCCCACGTCTCCTTCGACATGGTGGGATGGGCGGTGCAGGCATGTTCGAGATCGTATTTGTTCATGTCGGGATCCATCGGGATCCCCTTCATGAGCAAAGTCTTGTGATCCTCGGATCCCGGCAGCGGCGTCAGGTAAAAGAATTCGAGAATGTCGACCGGCAATTCCTTCTTGATGATCTCGATGTCGCGCGCAATCGAGTCCGGGGTGTCGGTCGGAAAGCCGAGAATATAACCGGCGAAGGTCATCACCTTGGCCTTGCGCCAGGCGTGAAACATCTCCTGGTATTCCCAGATCTTGTTCTGGCGCTTCTTGGCGCCCATCAGAGATTCCGGATTGATGTTTTCCAGTCCGATGAACACCGCCGTGCAGCCCGCGCGCGCCGCCTTCTCGATGAAACCCGGAATGCGGTGACACAGCGTGTCCACCTGCAGCAGCAGGCGGATCCTGAAGCCTTCCTTTTCGCGCAGCTCGATCAGGCGGTCGAGGATCGATTCCCAGTTCTTGTTGCGGGCGTAATTGTCGTCGGTGATGAAGAAGCGGGTGATGTTCTGCCTGGCATTGGCGCGCACGATCGCTTCGACGTCGTCGGCGGTGCGGTAGCGCGACTTGCGGCCCTGCACGTTGATGATAGTGCAGAAGCTGCACTGGAACGGACATCCGCGGCCGGCATCGAAGCTCGTGTAATGGCCGGCGACCCGCGTCACCACCTTGCGCGGCAGGATCGGAAACGTGGCCGCGTTCATGTCCGGCATGTCTTTCAGATAATTGTAGACCGGCCGGGCCTGGCCGGATGCCATGTCCTTGAGCAGGTCGGCCATGCGGCCTTCGCTCTCGCCCGCATACAGGACGGCGCCGATATCCTGCGCCTCCTTCAGATCCGCCGGCAATTCCGGCAACATCGAGATGCAGCCGCTGACATGAAATCCGCCGATCACCACCGGGATGGCGGCGGCGCGGAACTGGCGCGTCAGATCGAGCGCACGCGGGAACTGGTTGGATTGCACTCCCACCAGCCCGACGAAGCCCGCGCCGGCGGCGCGAATCTCGCGGATGGTCCGCTTGACGTCGATGACGGTGTTGCACTCGTCATAGGCTTCGATCTCGATACCGACATCGGGGCCGAGCACGCGGTCCTGCGCGCATTCACTGAGCAGGCCGTAAACGCTGGCGAGACTGTTCGACGGAATGGTCGAGCGCCACCATTGAATGACATAACCGTCGGAATCGTAATGGGAGGGCTTGATCAGAATGATGCGAAACCTGCGCGTCGCAGGTGGTGCCGGCCTGGTCGTCATGTCTTGTCCCCCGGGGCAAGGCTGCGAACTACGCCTTGACGGCATGACATATTGTTTCGCCGGAAAGCGCAAGCCTTACGGGGGTAGCGCGTCCGCCGCCGGGCGCGGCGGCGGCGCGTCTGGACCGCGCATCACGGGGTGCAATGCAGGTTTTTGATCGCGCTGCGATCAGGTGCGCTCAACGCCCTGAGGCGCGGAAGATCACACCCGGCGGCGGCGCAGTTTCCAGAACACGATGATCAGCATGGCGGCGACGGCCGCGCCGATGCTGGTTTCCGACGACAGGGCGCCGCGCTGCGCGGCCAGCATCATCACGCAGGTCGCCAGCGTGCAGGCCGTGATGGCCAGGCTCGCATGCCAGCGAAAGCCGGCCAGCAGCGATAGCACCAGCACGGCCAGGAACAGTGCGGGGACGGTCAAAAGCTCGACGGTCGCCGGATCGGGTACGCGGATATACTCAACAAACGACATGCCCCCATTCTGGGGCGGGTCCGTTAGAGCGGGATTAACGGCAGCGGTCAGATCGCCGCCATTTTCGCCGTCATGCCGGGCGCGGGCCGAAGGCATGCGGTCCCGCGATCCGGGGGACATGAGACGGCATCGGGACGCGCTTTTCAGCGCGCCCCGGATGGCAGGGATCGTCCTATTTCGCGCGCGTGGCCTGGAATTTCTCTTCCTTGTCGCCGGTCTTCGCCACGCCCTCGATGGTGTCGCCCACCACCTTGCCGGCATATTCGGTGCCGCCGATCTTGAAGACGATCTGCTCGCCGTTGAGCTTGCCGTCGGTGACCGCCGCCGCATTGGCGCCGGACTTCAGGTTGCCGGAGACCTCCTGGTATTTCTGCTCCAGCGTCAGGTCGCCCTGCGCCAGCTTCCAGGTGCCCTGCACATTCGCCGGGACGATCCACAGATAGGCGGTGCAATAGGAGCGGCAATCCTCGTTCACGCTCTCGGTCTGGTCCGCGGTCCAGTCGCCCATGCTGAAGGAATTGGTGACGATGCGCGTGCCCGGCTTCATCTTCAGGATGGTCGGGCGCAGACGCACATTCAGTTCCGGCAGCAGGAACATGGTGACGACGGTCGCCTTCGAGAAGTCGGTTTCGAAAATATCCGCCTGCGTGAACGTCGCCTTCGCGCCGACGCCTTCCTTCTCGGCATTGCGCTTGGACAATTCCACCATCTTGGGATTGTACTCGATGCCGTAGGCGGTGGCGCCGCGCTTGGCGGCGGTGATGACGGTGCGGCCGTCGCCCGAGCCGAGATCGTAAAGAATGTCGGACGGCGTCAGCTTGGCCATGTCGAGCATCTTGTTGACCAGGGATTGCGCGGTCGGCACCCAGACGACGTCCTTGCCATCCTGGCCGACCGACGGTTCAAACGCGTCCTTGTCGGCCTTGGTTTCGGTTTTGGCGGCGCCATTCGCCAGCGCCGGCGACAGGCCCGGACCATTCACAACCAGAACGGCCGCGAGCGCGGAAACCGACGCCGCGCCGGCAAGCAACTTCAACACCTTCATCTATTCCTCCAATGAAAACTCATTAACTGCCCGGCTCCGCGCGATCCTATCAGCCGAGCGTCGCCTGCCATTTCGTTTCCTTGTCGCCGGTCTTGGCGACGCCCTCGATGCTGTTGCCGTTCACCTTGCCGGTATATTGCGTGTTGCCGGCGGTGAAGGTGATCTCGTCGCCCTTCATCTTGCCGTTGATCACGATCGCGGCCACGTTGCCGTTCTTCAGCGAGCCCGACAGCATCTGGAAGTTCTGTTTCAGCGCCAGTTCGGCTTCGCCGATCTTCCAGTTGCCCTCCACTTTCGCCGGCACCACCCAGAAATGCGCTCGGCAATGCGAGGTGCAATTGTCGCTGAGCGTGACGGTTTCGTCCGGCGTCCACTCGCCCATGTCGAAGGAATTGGAGACGACCCGCGTGCCCGGCTTCATGTCGAGGATTTTCGGGCGCAGCTTGAGGTTGAGAGTGGAGAGCAGAAACATCGTCACCACCGTCGCCTTGGAGAAATCGGTTTCGAAGATGTCGCCGCGCACGAAGGTCGCCTTGTCGCTGACGCCCTCCTTCTCGGCATTGGCCTTCGACAGGGCCACCATGTCGGGATTGTACTCGATGCCGAGCGCCGTGATGCCGCGCTTGGCCGCGGTGATGACGGTGTGGCCGTCGCCGGAGCCGAGATCGACGACGTAATCGGCCGGGGTCGCCTGCGCCATGTCGAGCATCCTGTCGACCAGCGCCTGCGCGGTCGGCACCCAGATCACGTCCTTGCCGGCCTGGCCGACCTGCGGCTCGAAGGTCTTCTGAGCCGGCTGCGCCAGCGCTCCGGGTTGCATGGTTTGTAGAGCGAATGCGACGGCCAGACCGGAAACGGCCAGCATGCGCGAAAGAGACGGCTTCATATTGTCCTCCAAGACAAGACCTGCAAACAAGACCTGCAAATCGTACAGCGATGCCCGGACCCTCATAAACACCGTAGAATGCCGACTATTTCACGGCTGTGAAAGCATTCTCCAGGTCCGCGACCAGATCCTCGACATCCTCGATGCCGACCGAAAGCCGGATCAGGCCGTCGGTGATGCCGAGCTCGGCCCGCACCTCCGCCGGCACCGAGCCGTGGGTCATGATGCCGGGATGCTGGATCAGGCTCTCCACCGCGCCGAGACTCTCCGCCAAAGCGAATATCTCGCAGCGCTCGAGGAACGCGCGTGCCCCGGCAAGGTCCGTTTTCAGCTCCGCCGAGATCATGCCGCCGAAGGCCTTCATCTGCGATTTGGCAAGATCATGCTGAGGATGGCTCTTGAGGCCGGGATAGATGACCTTGTTCACCTTCGGATGCTTGTCCAGCCATTCGGCGATCTTCAGCGCCGACGCGGATTGCCGCTCCATCCGCAAGGCGAGCGTCTTGATGCCGCGCAGCGCCAGGAAGGAATCGAACGGCCCCTGGATGGCGCCGACCGCATTCTGCAGGAAGGCCAGTTGCTCGCGCAACGCCGCATTGTCGCCGATCACGGCGATGCCGCCGACCATGTCGGAATGGCGGTTGAGATATTTGGTGGTGGAATGCACCACGATATCGAAGCCCAATTCCAGCGGCCGCTGCAGATAGGGACTGGCGAAGGTGTTGTCGGCGACGGTGATGATGTTGCGCTTGCGCGCGAAGTCGGCGATGGCGCGCAGATCGGCCAGCTTGAGAAGCGGATTGGTCGGGGTTTCCACCCAGATCATCCTGGTCTGCGGGCGCACCGCCTTTTCGATCGCCGCAAGATCGCTCACGTCGACATAGCTGGTTTCGAGTCCGGCCGAGCGGTTGCGCACGCGCGTGAACAGCCGCCGCGTGCCGCCATAGATGTCGTCGGTCGCGATCACATGCGCGCCCTGGTCGAGACATTCCAGAATGGTCGAGATCGCGGCAAGGCCGGAGGCGAAGGCAAAGCCGGCGGTGCCGCCTTCCAGATCGGCAACGCAGCGCTCGAAGGCCATGCGGGTCGGATTCTGCGACCGCGCATATTCGTAGCCTTTGTGCACGCCCGGGCTCTGCTGCACGTAGGTCGACGTGGCATAGATCGGGGTGATCACCGCGCCGGTGGTGGGATCCGGCTCCTGCCCGGCGTGAATGCAGCGGGTAAAGAAGCCGGGACGGTTGGGACGGGTCATTGCCTTGCTATCCGGAAATGATTGATGAGATCGATGCGGGTGACGAGACCGAGGAATGTCCCGTTCTCCATGACGATGGCGACGAAATCCTTTTTGAACACCGGCACCAGATCGCGGATCGGCGCATCGGCGGCGATCGTCTCCAGACGCGTCACCATCACCTCGCTGACCGGCCGGTCGAAGGCCTTGCTTTCGCCGAGCGTCAGCAATGCTCCCAGCAGATCGCTTTCGTCGACCAGACCGACGATCCTGTCATTCTCCACGACGGGAAGCTGCGAGACGTCGGCCGCCCGCATGCGCGCGAACACCGTGCGCAGATTGTCCTGCGGGCGCACCTCGACCGCGCCCCTGCTGCGCGGGGCGACGACCAGATCGCGAACCTGGCCGGTGCGTTCGACGCCGAGGAAACCTTCCTGCGCGAGAAAGGTGTCGCTGAACACCTTGGACAGGTACTTGGCGCCGGAATCGCAGATGAAACTGACCACGCGCTTGGGCTGTGTCTGCGCACGGCAATAACGCAGCGCCGCCGCCAGCAGCGTGCCCGACGAGGAGCCGCCGAACACGCCTTCCATGCGCAGCAGATCGCGCGCCGCCGCAAAGCTTTCCGGATCGGCAATCGAATAGGCATCCCTGACCAAGGACAGATCGCAATTCGGCGGCACGAAGTCCTCGCCGATGCCCTCCACGGCCCAGCTGCCGGCCTCGGTCATCTGACCGGTCTTCACCAGCGGCGCCAGCACCGAACCGACGGGATCGGCAAGGATCATCTTGGTCTTGGGCGATGCGTTCTTGAGAAAGCGGCCGACGCCGGTCAGCGTGCCGCCGGACCCGACGCCGACCACGACCGCATCGACGTCGTTGTCCATCTGCCGCAGCAATTCCGGACCCGTGGTCAGTTCATGCGCGCGCGGATTGGCCGGATTTTCGAACTGGTTGATATAGATCGCGCCGCGGGTGCGCTGCGTGATGTCGGCGGCGAGATCCTGATAATAGTCGGGATGCCCCTTGCCGACATCCGAGCGCGTGAGGATGACTTCAGCGCCCATCGCGCGGGCATGCAGGATCTTCTCGCGCGACATCTTGTCGGGCACCACCAGCACCGTGCGGTAGCCCTTCTGCGCGCCGACAAAGGCCAGGCCGAGCCCGGTATTGCCGGCGGTCGCCTCCACGATCATGCCGCCCGGCTTCAGCCGGCCGTCCGCTTCCGCCGCCTCGATCATGGCACGCGCCGGCCGGTCCTTGATCGAGCCGGACGGATTTTGGCTCTCCAGTTTCAGGAATAGCCGGCACGGGCCGGTATCGAGCCGCGTCACTTCGACGAGTGGCGTGGCTCCGATAAGATCGAGAATGGACGTCATTATCGTCGGTCAGCCTTTTGGGGGTCAGCCTTGCATCCAGTTGACGAGCGCCCGCGTTACGGCGTCGGGCCGCTCCAGCGTGGACAGATGCCCGCAATCGGATACGACCACAAGGCGGCTCCCCGGAATGAGAAGATTCATTTCGTCAGAAAGCTCCGGCGGAGTAAGTTGATCTCCGTCCCCGACCAAAATGAGGGTGGGACACCCGATCGCCGACAATTCCGGCCGCGAATCCGGCCGCGCCGCGATGGCCCGCTGCTGGCGGATGAAGGCCTCCGCCCCCGTCTCCTCCGCCATCTGCACCACCACCGACTTCAGCGCCTCGTCGTGCTGGCGGTTCTTGTGCACCAGCAGCGGCCATTGCAGGTCGGGAATGTCCTTGAAGCGCCCGCCCGCGGCGATCTCGATCTGGCGCTTGCGGTTCTCGGTCTGCTGGGGGGTGTCGGCGCGCGGGCCGGTATCGAGCAAGGCCAGCCGCGCCACCCGCTCCGGCGCCGCCCGCATGATCGCCATCGCCACATAGCCGCCCATGGACAGGCCCACCAGAGCAAAGCGTGGCGGGGCATCGCGCAGGATGGCGGCGGCGATGCCCTCCATGCTGTCGGCCTGCCGGTGATCGGCCACGGTGACCGGACCAAAAGCCCAGAGGGCCGGCATCTGCGCCGCGTACAGCCGGGGAGAGCAATTGAGGCCCGGCACCAGCAGAATAGGCAATGTTTCCGGCATTCTGTCCTCCACAACCTTGAAAAACCCCGATAAACCTTGATCAAAACCAAGACGGGAGCGAAAAGGTTAAGCTGTTTATTGACTTGCTGCACCGCAAAAAGATTGACTTTCCACCTCCCGGCCCTATCTTCCGCCCATCGGAGCGACCGACAGGATTCGGTTTGCCGCCCTTCCCCGCGCAGCACAGTCGTCGTTCCTTTTTCCGGCGCGGCTCTAGACCGGGCGGCACCGCTTAGAGGTCTTATGTCCTTTTCTCAACTCGGCTTGTCCGACAAGGTTTTGGCTGCCGTCCAGGCGGCCGGTTATACGACGC
>JAEWCJ010000262.1 GCA_023390695.1 Pseudomonadota bacterium
CTTCTTGATGGCGCGTTCGATATTGTCTTTCGGCATGTTCTCCGCACGGGCCGCGATGATCGCAGCGCGCAGGCGCGGATTGAAGTTCGGGTCCGGGAGGCCCAGTTTGGCGGCCACCGTGATTTCGCGGCCCAGTTTGGAGAACAGCTTGGCGCGCACTTTGTCCTGGCGCCCCTTGCGGTGCATGATGTTCTTAAATTGGGAATGACCTGCCATGGATCCGACCGGTTTGTGGTGAATTGGGCGGCTTTATAAAATGACGCGGCGGGAAAGGGCAATTGCCTTCCCGCGGGCGGTTCTGCCCACCCGTCGAAACGCCACCGGCATCGGCACAGGATGGTCGCGCCGCGCCCGCCAGCTCCGCTTGGCGTCTTGAGGTCTCTGTACGCTTACGGGCAGAACGAGGGCTTCGGCGAGCCGAGCAATCGCCGCTATCGCGGTGCGGCGCCCGAAACGAGCCGGGGATAGTCCAGGAATCGCAAGAGCGCGCAAATGCGCGCTCTTGCTGGTCACGTGATTCCGGCGAACCGGACGTCACTCAGAACTGATAGTTCACGCCTACGCGCAGGATGTTGTTGTGCACGCGGTTGGTCTCAACCAGGCCCGGCAGACCGACGGCCGCATAGTTGATCGTATTCTTGCCGAGGTCGACATACAGGTACTCGACCTTGGCGCTCCAGTTCCGCGCGAACGCCCATTCCAGACCGGTGCCGAGCGTCCAGCCCGACCGCGTATGATTGGCGGTAAGGGCCGCCGTCGTCACGCCATCGGTCCAGGTCGTGGTGTTCTTCACACGGCCATAGGCATAACCACCGGTCACATAGAACATCCAGTTGTCGGCGGCATAGCCGGCGCGGCCGCGAATGGTGCCGAACCACGGCAGCTTCTCGTCGGCGCTGACGGTCACACCGCCGCCGGTGAGCGTACCGATATTGCCCTTGACGCCGGTGGCCTGGATATCGGTCTCGATACCGAGCACAAGCGGACCACTCTGCCAATTATAGCCGGCCTGCATACCGCCGATCACGCCGGAATGTCCGCTCTTGTCGCTCACCACTGTTGTGCCATTGACAACGTATTCATGACGCGACCTGGACCAGGCGCCGCCGAGATTGGCGCCGAGATAGAACCCGCTCCAGTCATAGGCTGCCCGAATAGGCGCCGGTGCATAGGACGGCACCGGGCGAGCCAGGTCAGCCGCATGTGCAGCCCCCGCGCCAAGCACCAATCCGGAAACGGCCAAAATCAATTTACGCACGACATCTCCCCTTCACTCATAAGGCCACCACTAAATTAAAGGCCGGCGCCTGTTATCCGCGAAGGGATTTACGAAAACGCAAACACGCCTGTGCCGCCTGCATTTTCAATGGCTTTGCGGAGGTAAACGTCGAAGTTGGATTAATAAATTACTACCGCGGGGCGGCGTTCCTCAGGTCGTGGAAATCCCGCGCTCACTCCCAGAAGGCGGGACGCGCCTCTTCAAGGCGTGCTCCGAGTCGCACGGCCGACACGCGCCGCGCCAGACCGCTCGCATCGTCGGTCTCGACGGCGATGCCGCTGAGGGTCGGCGCCCCGATTGCGGCTTCGAACTTGGCGGAGGGAATGCGGCGCAGGAATCGCGACAGCGGCTCGTCCTTCACCATGCCGATGACGGAATCGTAGTCGCCGGTCATCCCGGCATCCGTCATGAATGCGGTGCCGCCCGGCAATATCTGATGATCGGCCGTGGGCGCATGCGTATGCGTGCCGACCACAAGCGAAGCGCGGCCGTCCACGAAATGCCCCATGGCCTGCTTTTCGCTGGTCGCTTCCGCATGCATGTCGATGACGATGGCGTCGGCCTCGCGCTTGAGCGCGCAAATCTCCAGCTCGCGCTCGACCGCCGTGAAGGGATCATCCAGCGGGTCCATGAAAATGCGGCCCATCACGTTGACGACCAGGACCCGCGCCCCGTTCCGCGCTTCGACCATCGCCGCGCCGCGGCCGGGAGTTCCTTTCGGGAAATTGATCGGGCGGATCAGCCGTGGCGCGCGCTCGATGAAAACCAGGGCTTCCCGCTGATCCCAGGCGTGATTGCCGAGCGTCACCGCGTCGACGCCGGAATCCAGAAAGTCATTGAAGATCGCTTCCGTGATGCCGAAGCCGCCGGCCGCGTTCTCGCCGTTGAGGATGACGAAATCGAGCTTCCAGTCGCGGATCAGACCCGGCAGCCGCTCATTCACAATGGCGCGGCCCGAGCGGCCGACGACGTCGCCGATAAAGAGTATGCGCACCCGCTATCGCTCCCGGAAATCGATGATTTCGCGCTCCGTTAGCACGAGGTCGAGCCGCGCGTCGAATGGGGTGGCGGGCACCTTGTCGATTTCCTGCGCGGCGAAGGCGAGTCCGACAGCCAGCGTCGGCTTCATGGCGCGGACGCGCGTGATGGTCATGTCGTAATAGCCGGCGCCGTAGCCGATGCGGTTGCCGTGCCGGTCAAAGGCTGCAAGCGGCACCAGAAAGATGTCTGGAAACACTTCCGGCGCGTCGGGCTTGGGCTCGCGAATGCCCCAGACCCCGGAGGCGAGCGCTTCGCCGAACTTCCACGCCCGCATCACCAGCGGCTTGCCGCGTCCCGCAACCACCGGCAGCGCAAGCTGTGCGCCGGCATCGGCCAGCTTGCGCATCAGCGGCACGGGATTGAGCTCGCTCTTCATCGGCGAATAGCCGGAAACGACGGCGCCGCGCGGCACGGCGACCGGAAACGTCCGCGAGGTGATCGTCTCTGCGGCGGCGGCGCGATCCGGCGCCGGCAATGCATCGCGGCGTGCAAGCGCATCGCGGCGCAGGGCCGCCTTGAGTTCGGTCACTTCGATGGATTGTGTCATGTCGCTCGAACATCATTCCCAGGAGCGAAGGCGCAGCCCAGCCAGCCCCCCGCGGCAAAAACGCCGCTCACCTCAGGGTGACGGCAGAAGAAACGCAATGCAACAGCGAGAGGAAAGTGCGGGCCGCGTGAGCCGTCGGATTTGCGACCCCGGGAACCTACAGAAGTAGGTGGGCGCCATATGTCCGGACCCACGGGCCCGGTCAGGGACAGCTCCCTTCAGGATCGTAAGGCCCCGGGAGTATGAATATCCATCGCACTCCGCAGCACCGCAGCGACAATGTAGTCCTTTCGTGCCCGGACCGCCACCCGCCAGCGGCCACCGGATATCAGCCGCCAACAGCAATTCCGCTGCCGTTGCCGATGGTCTGGTTGAGCTGCCGGGTGACGCCCTCGATGCGTTCCGCAGCCGCATTCAAGGCCGCAATGATGGCCGCCTGCGTCTCCTGCGCGCGTTCGGCAGCGGCGGCCTGGGCGCCGTGCGAAGCCGCCAGATCTTCTTCCAGCTTGCGGATTTTCTTGCCCGCCTCGGACAATTCGTCGGCGACCATGAGCGCGGCCATCACCGTCAGCCGGGCGTCGCCGACCTCGCCGAAATTGCCGCGCAACTGCTCGATGCGCGAGTCGATGTCCTGCGCGAGCCCCATCAGATGCTCTTCCTGTCCGTCCTCGCAGGCCATCCGGTAATTGCGGCCGTTGATGGTGACATTCAGTTGAGCCATCCGGCTTCACCCATGTTAGCGGTCGTTGGCTTCAATAACGGTGCGGACGCCTTCAATGGCAAGATCAAGGCGCCGGGCGATCTCGCGATTGTTTGTCTCAAGCCGTCTGGCGTGAGCGGCCGACGCGTCGAGCTCGGACGCCAGCCGCGAGCGATCGCTGCTCAAGGCGTGCAACTGGGCGGCGAGCTGCTCCTCGCCGCGATCGGCCTCGCGACGCCGTTCGACTGCAGCTTCCAGCGCTTCCAGCGCCGAAGACAGACGCCGCGTCGCAGTCTCGATCGCACTCGGATCGCTCATGGC
>JAEWCJ010000334.1 GCA_023390695.1 Pseudomonadota bacterium
CGACGCGCCCATCACGCCGATACAGGTGCCGGGTTCGATCGTCAGATCGATACCGGAGAGGATCGGGCTGCCGTTGCGATACGAGAAGCAAACGTCACGCAACATGATGCCGCCGGTGGGCGCAACCGGCCTGATGTCGGCAGACACAGCCTCCGATGCGCTCGTCGGCGTCGCCGCATGGGCGTCTCCCGTCTCCAAAGCGTCGCCAAGACGGCTCAACGCCCCGGCCGTTTGACCGATCGCGGTTCCGATTCCCGTCAATGCGCCGAGCGCCGACGAGAACAAGGCGGTGAGCATAAGGAAGCCCAGCAGCGTTCCCAGCGTCATCTCCGAGCCAAGCAGCAATGTGTCCGTCCCGATGATCATCCAGGCGCCCATGCCGAGCACCGCGAGGGTCGTGACCCTGCTCATCGCATACGGCAAAGCCGACAGAATCCGCATGGTGCGGCCGCTGCTTTGCTCCACATTGATGAGCGCCGTTTCCGCCTGCATCATGCGGTTGAACAGCACGGATTCTCCGCCGATCGCGCGCGCCTGCTCCAGCAGCGCGGCCCCCTGCACGACGGCTGAATGCGCCTGGGCTGCGACCATCTGCACCTGGATGGCCTGCTCCTGGATCTTCTTCGTGACCGCGTGCAGCACGGCGATTTCAATGACGGCCAGCACCAAGACGACAATGGTCAGTTCCACGCTGAAGAGCAGCATGATGACGGTGTAGCCGACGAGCGCCAGAACGTTCACCGCCGCCTGCGCCACCGGGCCCGAAACAGTATTTGCGACGTTGGCGGCGAGTTGCGCACGACCGGAAACTTCTACCGGGCTGCGCCGAACGAAAAACTCGTAGGGAAGCGCGAATAGACGCCACACGAACCTGGCCGAGGTTGTCAGCGTGACTTTCGTTTGCAGCAGCAGCATGCCGCGGACATAGAGCAGCGCAAGTAACGATTGCAGAATGCCGATCGCCAGCAATCCGGCCAACAGTGGCGTCAACCAGTCGCTGAAGCCCTGGACGACATAGTCGTCGACGAAAATACGCGTCAGGCCTGGCACCAGCACCCCGATCATCACCATGGCGAGACTGGTGACGATGATGGACGCAAACATGTCCGCCGAACCGCGCAGCATCGCGACGAGCCGGCGCAGCGTACCGTGCGGGCGGGCGCTGCGCTGAAAGTCCGGCCCCGGCTCGAAGGTCAGGGTAATGCCGGTGAAGCGGCCGCTGAACTCCGCGCGATCGACAACCCGCCGCCCGTGCGCAGGATCGATGATGGTGAAACGGTCCCGCCCGGCCGCCTCCAGCACGACGAAATGGTCGAACCCCCAATACAGGATCTGCGGCAGCGGCAGTGCGCCGAGATCGTCGATATCGCGGCTGAACGCGTCGGCTTTCAACCCGCGATCGCGCGCGGCCGCGATCAAGCTATCCGCCGAGGTGCCGTCGCGCGAAACCCCGCAACTGTCGCGGATGTCGTCCAGCGTTTCCCAGCGGCCGAACGCGGCCAACACCATGGCGAGGCAGATCGCCCCGCATTCCGCCGCTTCCATCTGCAACATGACGGGAACTTTGCGGCGCTGGGCTCCGCTCACAAACGCCGTCATCGCCTGCGGGCCCTTGCCCGGCTGCAACACGGTTCAGTTGCGCGGTCGTGCTGCATCCTACTTGGCCGCCGTGGCGAGCTCGCGCAGCACGGCAAAGCCGATATCGAGTTGTTCGGAGCTCGATGCGTTTCGATTGGCGGCTTCGGCCAGCCGGACATAAGCCGCCTTGAGCCAATCGTCCTGATAGGCGGGGGCCGGCGCACCGCGCCGTTCCGCAAGTTGCTTCTCCAGATCGATCACGGTCAGGAAGGCGACAAGACGCGTCTTGCCCTCCTTCATCGCATTATCGAAATAGGCCACCGTCAGAGCCTTGCGGCCGAGTTTATAGACCTCCTCGAAGTCAGCCGCCGTGCGACCCGCAGGCAACGCATCGGCGGCCGACATTCCCAGTTTGGCGATCCATTCCGCCTGCGAAGCCGTCCACCCGTCCGCTTCCGCGCGGGCGACAAGTTTTTCCTGGGTCGGGCCTGACTTGGAGACCTGCACGAGAATAACCGGTGGCTGGGGTGGCACGTCCATCAGAGAAACCATACGTTGAGCCGCCGATCGTGCGGCCTCAATTCAAACCATTTTCCATCAGTTGGCGAATAACGGCGAAACCCGCCGCAATCTGCTCTTCGTCGGACGCACCCGCTTCCGACGCCGCGACGACCGCGCGACAGGCCTCGAGGAGAACCGGATCGGGATAATCGGGGGCCGGCACGCCGCGCCGCACCGCAAGCTGCCGTTCCAGATCGATCACGGTCAGGAATGCGGTGTAGTGATCCTTGCCGCTGTCCAGGGCATGCTCGAAATAGCTCGTCGTCAGTTTGCGACGGGCAACGGCGTAGGCCTGCTCCAGCGCCTCCGTGCCCGGTGTTCCGTCGGCAATCGCCTGGAACAACGGCTGTTTGGCGAGCCGATCGAGCCACTCTGCCTGAGCCGGTGTCCAGCCTTCCACCGATGCGCGCCCGAGAATTTTCTCGCGCGAGATTCTGTCGAGTTCGCGGGCGGCAGGCGCCGCCTCCTGCTCCAGCTTCGCCTTGAGTGCCGCCGCCTGGTCAAGCGTGATGGTGTTATCGGTCATGGTTATTCTCTCTTGCTTCAATGGCGTCAGTTGAACAGGCCGATGATGAAGTTGGGCCCGAGCCCGGAGAGGATCCGCGCTCCGCCGAGGACCTTTTCGCCGAAGTTGCCTTCTTTAATGTCCCGCCAGCCGTCGCTATAGGACTTGCCGATATTGCTGTCCGCCTTGACGTGGATGTTCACGCCAACACCCAGCGATGCGCCGACGTCAAACTCGAGCGACAGTTTGCCGTCCTTGAAGCCGACATTGGCATCGGTTTTCACTCCGATCTTGCCCGCATAGACGCCGCCGCCGATATCGGCGCCGTTGCCGTCCTTTCCTTTGAAGCCGGTCGTGCCTTCCAGACCGACACCGGCCGAGGCTTCGGCGCCGAAACCGGCCTTGACCTTGACGCCTTCCTTGCTGAGCGGATTGAAGTTGACGTTCATGTCGGCCTTGGCTTCCGCCTTCGCCTGCGCAAAGGCGGTCAGATCGCCTTTGATCTTGACGTCGCCGACCTCGACTTCCTTCGAAGCCGTCGCTTTCACACTGGCTTCGGCGGACGCCTTCAATTCCGCCTTCACCCCGTCAAAGCCGAGGCTCACGCCGGCCTTTGCCGCTGCCTGCGCGTCGGCGGCCAGCCCCACCTTGTCGGTGACCTTGATGCCGCCGTAATCCGTCGTTTCCGAATGACTGATTTCGGCATGTGCCGACACCGTTGTCGATGCCGAGGCGCTTGCGCTCGTTTTGGTGATCACCGCTTTCGCTTCGTTCTCGAAAGCGGCGCCGGCATAGGCCTTGTTGGTCACACTCTGCGACACGCCATGGCCAAGATCGGTCGTCGTCGTATTCTCCACGCCAGCCTCGGCGCGAATGCCCCATTGCGCGGATGCGCCTTTTCCAAGTTCCGACGAGAAGGTCATCGTTCCGCCTTCTGTCTTCACCTGCGCGATTGTCGTATGTTCGACCGTCTGGTTGCCGGTGACCGTCACCGTCTTCTCGATGCCGCCGGCCAGCACATCGGAATTCTCGGTCTTGTGATAGGTTCCGTTCTTCTTCGCGAGATCCTGAGCCGCAGTTTCCACCGCGGCATTCACAGCCTTGGTACCTGCCGACCAAGCCTTTTCTTGGATCAGCTTGCCCCCGGTCTTCCCGATGGCATTTGCCGTTTTCTCCATCAGGCCTTTCTTGACCTTCGGAGCATCGGGACGCTCAGCAAGTTTGGCCGGATTTGTATCGGTCTGGCCCGGAGTCGAGTTCGACCGCGCCCGTGCGCCGCCATGCTCGTCCTCATGCCCCGCCTGCGTTGCGGCCGGCTTGCCGGGAACGGAATTCGATCGCGCCCGCGCGTCGGCATCCTGCGCATTCTTGTGGGCCGTCTTGGCCGCCTTGGCTGTGTCTGTCAGCGCAGCCTTGCTCGCATCAACGGCAGAATGGGCGGCAGCGAGGTTCTGCGTGGCCTTGCTGGCGTCGGCGTTGACCTTCTCGGCCGCCTTGGCCGCATCACTCGCCACCTTTTTCGCCGCGACATATCCGTCGGCGGCCTTGTCCACCGCGGCCTTCAGTGCCGGTGCCTGCGGCGACCCGGTCGCGTTGGCTTCTGCAAAACGCTTCAGCGCATGATCATAAGTCTGCTTGGCGAGCGCTTCTTTTGCAGCCCCGACGCGATTTTCGCCGTCGGCGATCGCCTTCGCCAGCATCGCCTTGTCCACCGCTGCATCGGCGGCCGGAACTGCCCTTTTGGCATCGATGGCATTCTTGACCGCCTGGTGCGAGCCGGCGATGGCGCTCTGCTGTGCCGCTTTTGCCGCCGCCTGCTGCGCCGCCTTGGCCGCAGCCTGTTCGGCGGCATGCACCTTGTCTGCCTCCGCCTGCAGCTTCGCCGCTTTATCAGCGGCAGCCTTCTGCTGGTCCAGCGCCGTGGAATCGGTCTTGGTTTCCCAACGCTCGACGACCTTTCCTGTCGCGTCGGTTGTCGTCTCCAGCGTCTTGACGGTCTTGGTATATAGC
>JAEWCJ010000355.1 GCA_023390695.1 Pseudomonadota bacterium
CCTCGTTCTGGCTTGTGCACCGGTCGTCCGTCGATGCCCGCGTTGTCGCCGCCGCCCTGGAAACCCAGCACAAGATCTCGCTCGTGCTGCTGCATCTGCGTCGCGCGGAATCGACGCAGCGCGGATACATCATCACAGGCAATCCTGATTATCTGCGCGAATACCAGCAGGAAGCTCGGAATGTCATGCCGGCGTTGGCGGAGGCCAAGGCTGCGATCGGCGACAATTCGCAGGAACAGCAAGCGCTTTTGGACATGGAAAAGCTGGTCGCCGTCAAACTCGCGGAAATGGAGCGGGTGGTTCAACTGCATGATGCCAGGGATCGCGACGCGGCCTATGCGCTGATCCAGGCCGGCGAAGGCCGCCGCGCGATGAATGAGGCCCGCGAGATGGGACTGCGGCTGATGGTGCAGGAAGGCAATCTCGTGGCGCAGCACACCGAGCGGGCCCGGGTCACAAATCTGTGGCTGCTTGCCGCCATGCTGACCGGCGCCTTGCTCATCGTTCTGATCGGCGGACTGTCGGTCTATCTGGTCCAGCGTAATGCACGCGAGCGCGAGAAGGCTCAGCGCGCGCTCGAGGACGTCAATGCCAATCTCGAGCATACCATCGCCGAGCGGACCGCCGATCTGCGCGAAGCCAACAACGAGATCCAGCGTTTCGCCTACATCGTCAGCCACGATTTGCGCTCGCCGCTCGTCAACATCATGGGCTTCACCACCGAGCTCGAGGCCCTGCGCGCGGACCTGTTTGCGCGTCTGGAGTCGTTGCGCTCGGCCAGCGATGACGCCGAGAAGGCCAAGAACGATCTGCTCGGCCGGGATTTCGACGAGGCGATCGGATTCATCAAGACCTCGATCGGCAAGATGGACCGCCTCATCAACTCGATCCTGAAATTGTCGCGCGAAGGGCGCCGGGAATTCCGACCTGAGCTTGTGAATATGCACGAGTTGTTTCAAAGCATTGCAGATTCACACGCGCACAGAGCGGCCGAACTGGGCGCGACTGTCGAGATCAGCGCGGTACCGCCGGCCTTCAGCGATCGCCTGGCGCTGGAACAGATTTTCTCCAATCTCGTTGATAATGCTCTCAAATATTTGCAGGATGGCCGATCCGGCCGCATCCAGCTTCGCAGTCACGCAACTCCAACATCCGTCATTTACGAAGTACAGGACAACGGGCGCGGGATAGCGCCTGACGATCATGAGCGCATTTTTGACCTGTTCCGGCGGGCTGGAACCCAGGACCGGCCCGGCGAAGGCATCGGCCTGGCCCATGTGCGGGCGCTGGTCCGGCGCCTAGGTGGTCAAATGACATTGCGCTCGGCATTGGGAGAAGGCAGTACCTTTAGTGTCAGCCTTCCCCGCAGGTGGTCCGCAGAGACCGCCGCAGACAAAAGGACCGTTGCATGACCGAACCCGTCACCATTATCATGATCGAAGATGACGAGGGACACGCGCGCCTGATCGAGAAGAACATCCGCCGCGCCGGCGTCAACAACGAGATCGTACCGTTCGTCAACGGCACCGACGCGGTGAAGCACCTGTTCGGCGACGACGGCTCCGGCCGCGCCAGCAAGGGCCGCGCGCTGCTGGTGCTGCTTGATCTCAACCTCCCCGACATGTCGGGCACCGACATTCTCAGGCGCATCAAGGAAAACGAGCATCTCAAGACCTCACCGGTCGTGGTTCTCACCACCACCGATGACGCGATCGAGATCAAGCGCTGCTATGAGCTGGGCGCCAATGTCTACATCACCAAGCCGGTCAACTACGACAGCTTTGCCAACGCGATCCGCCAGTTGGGACTGTTCTTTTCCGTCATCAAGGTACCAGCCACGGTCTGACCCTTATGCCGAAAAAAGTTCTATACGCGGATGACGATCTCGGTCTGCGGCGCCTTGTCGAGCGCGGCCTCGGGAAGGAGGGCATTCGCGTCGTTACCGTCGAGGACGGAGAAGCTGCACTCAAGGCGCTGGCGAGCGAGGAATTCGACGTCGTCGCGCTCGATCATTACATGCCAGGCCTGGACGGCCTCTCCGCGCTCAAGCGCATTCAGAAGATGCCAAGCCATCCGCCGGTCGTGATCGTCACCGGCGCGCAGGAAAGCCGCATTGCCGTGGACGCGCTGAAAAGCGGCGCATTCGATTACGTCATCAAGGATGTTCAGGGCGAATTCATTCCGTTGCTAAGGAACGCCCTGTACCAGGCGGCCGAGTCGATGCGCATGAAGCGCGCAAAGGAAGCCGCCGAAGCCGAGGTGCGGGCCGCACGCGATCGTGCCGAGGCGCTCGCGGAAGAACGCGCCCTGCTGCTGCAGGAGGTCAATCACCGCGTCGGCAATTCGCTGCAGCTCATCGCCGCGTTTCTCAATCTGCAGGCCGGCAACAGCGCAAGTCCGGAAGTGAAAGATGCCCTCACCGACGCCATGCGGCGCGTGATGGCAGTAGCGCAGGTTCACAGGCGGCTTTACGTGTCGGGAGATGTGCAATCAGTTCCGGTCGACCAGTATCTGACCGCATTGCTGGAAGATCTCGGGCAGACCACCGGCCAGATCACCCTTGCCGCCGCCCCGATAGAGGTCGATCCCGATCGGGCGGTGGCGATCGGCGTCATCGTCAACGAACTGGTGCTGAACGCTCTCAAATATGCCTACCCCGACAACGAGGGGCCGGTCCGCATCGGCCTGCAACGTGGCAGCGGCGAACTTGTCATACTGAGCGTGGAGGACGACGGTGTCGGACACGCACTGAGTTCGACGCCCAATCCGGTCGGTCAGAGAAAAGTGCGCGGCGCCGGCCGCGGCACCAAAACCGGGCTTGGCAAGTCGATCGTCGCGGCCATGGCCAACAAGCTTGGCGCCGAGCTCACGTATGACCCCGCCCATAGCGGCACGCGGGTCGTTATCTCCTTCGAGATTTCGCCGCGCCCCTAGCCAGCCGTCACCAGAAGCTCGACCGCCTCGCAGGCGCAAGTCACGCTGTAGGGCTTTGGCAGGATGACGGAACGCGGCACCGCCCGCAGCTTGTCCAGCAGCGACCAGCGCCCCGAAGCGAAGATGACCGGCAGATCCGGCCTCGTTTCGCGGACCTTCTGGGCCAAGGCGGCGCCATCCATGTCGCCGGGTAGATTGATGTCGGTGAAAAGGATATCGAAGGTTTCACCGGCGGCGAGATGGCCGAGCGCGTCTGCGGCATTGGCCACAATGCAGACGCAATGCCCGCGATCCTCGAGGGCAAGGCTGATCATTTCGGCGATCAGCCCTTCGTCCTCAACCAGGAGAACACAAGCGGTTTTCGCGTCCTTGCCTATCCCGGACTCGTCAAATGGGACCCTGTCCATGGACATCCCCCGTATCGCAAACCTATTTAGAGAAATGCCAGCAGCCCGATTTGTTCTCAAATTGTCGGAAATTTCGCGCGAGCAAGGATAACGGAGTGTTAAGCTATCGCCATGGCCAGCCGTGAGACCGCCCGCGATACCGGCTTTGTCGAGATCACCCCCGAGGTGCTGCTGAAGGCCTATGCCTGCGGGATCTTCCCGATGGCGGAAAATGCCGACGATCCTTCCATTTATTGGATCGAGCCGGACGAGCGTGGCGTGATCCCGCTGGAAGGGTTCCATGTTCCCAAGCGCCTCGCGCGCACCGTGCGCAGCGACCGCTTCTCCATCCATGTCGACCGCGACATCGAAGCCGTGATCGACGGCTGCGCCTCACCGACCGCCGACCGCGGCCGCACCTGGATCAATGCCCGCATTCGCGCGCTCTATCTCAAGCTCTACGAGATCGGCCATTGTCATTCTGTGGGGGCTTATGACGGGGATACGCTTGTCGGCGGGCTTTATGGAGTCCGGCTTGGCCGCGCCTTTTTCGGCGAGAGCATGTTCCACACGGCCCGCGACGCATCGAAGATCGCACTGGTGCACCTCGTGGCGCGTCTGCGTGCCGGCGGTTTCACCCTGCTCGACACGCAATTCGTCACCGATCACCTGCAGACATTCGGCGCCGTCGAGATCAGCCGGCCCCGGTATCACAAGATGCTGGAATCGGCGCTGACCGGCGAAGCCGATTTCTTCGCGATCGGCGACGATCCGGTGCCTGGCGCGCGCACGCTCGAACTGATCGCGTAAGCGCGACCGCAAGTATATCGGCAGGATTCCTAGCGGATCGGCGCGGGGAATGCGCGTTCCAGCGAACTCGGTTGCTGTTGCGGCCGCGGGCGCTGCTGCGCCGGAGGCTGCGATTGCTGCGGCGCGCGTTGCTGCGGACGCGGCTGCGGGGCCGGCGGCTGCGGAGCCGGCGCGGGTGGCGGATCTTCCGCCACTTTGGTCAGCGGCTGCTTACAATCGGTCAGCCAGATGTCGTAGATCGGATGCTCGACCGCATGCAGGCCGGGACTCGACGCGAACATCCAGCCGTTGAAAATGCGGCGCACCTCGCCTTGCAGGGTGACTTCGCTGACTTCGATAAACCCGTCGGTATTCGGCGTCTCGGTGGGCGGGCGCGTGTAGCAGGCGCGCGGAACGACCTGCAGGGCACCGAACTGCACGGTCTCCCCGATCTCCACGTCGAACGAGATGATGCGGCCGGTGATCTTGTCGAGCCCGGAGAAAACCGCGTGCTGGTTCTCGATCCTCTGTGTCGGCGGCTCGGCAATGACCTCATCGCCCGGCTGCGGCGCGGTGTTGGCCGGCTGCGGCGTGCCCCGCGGCTGACGAACGCCGGGCGGCAGGCCAGGCGCCGGCGAAGGCGTGGCCCGCGATGTCTCGGGGGCGGCAATCCCGCCTGGCGGCGGCGCCAAAGGTTCGGACTGAATGGCCTGTGAG
>JAEWCJ010000361.1 GCA_023390695.1 Pseudomonadota bacterium
CCTATGCCCTGCTGCTGCGCGTCTTCGTGCCGCGCATGCGCGAACGCTCGGTGGAAGTGTCGGAAGCGCGGTCGATCATGACCGGACGCATTGTCGATACCTACACCAACATCCTGACGCTGAAGCTGTTCGCGCGGGCGCGCGAGGAGGACGTCTATGTGCGTCAGTCGGTCGAGACGCATACCGGCCTGTTCCATGCGTCGCTGCGGTTGAACACGCTGTTCAGCTTCTGCCTGTCGACGCTCAACGCCCTCATGGTCACCTCGGTCGCCGGCCTGTCGATCTGGTTCTGGACGCAGGGCAAGGTGGAAATCGGCACCGTCGCGATGGCGCTGCCGCTGGCTTGGCAGATCATCAATATCGCGGGCTGGGTCGCGTTTCAGGTGACCGACATTTTCGAGAATATCGGCGTGGTGCAGGAAGGCATGCGGGCGATCGCGCGCCCGCTCGGCCTTCCCGACAAGCCCGATGCGCAGGAACTGAAGGTCACGCGCGGCGAGATCGCGTTCGACGACATCCGCTTCGGCTATGGCAGCGAGAAAGGCCTGATCGACGCCCTTTCGCTGACCGTGAAGCCCGGCGAGAAGATCGGCCTGGTCGGCCGCTCCGGCGCCGGCAAGTCGACGCTGGTCAACCTGCTGCTGCGCTTCTTCGATCTGGAGGGCGGCCGCATCCTGATCGACGGACAGGACATTTCGCAGGTGACGCAGGAATCGCTGCGGACGCAGATTTCGGTCGTCACCCAGGACACCTCGCTGCTGCACCGCTCGATCCGCGACAACATCCGCTACGGCCTGCCGTCGGCGACCGACGCGCAGATCGTCGCCGCCGCCAGGCTCGCGCAGGCGCATGACTTCATCGTCAACCTGGAGGACTGGAAAGGCCGCCGCGGCTATGACGCGCAGGTGGGCGAACGCGGCGTGAAACTGTCCGGCGGCCAGCGCCAGCGCGTCGCCATCGCCCGCGTCATTCTCAAGAATGCGCCGATCCTCGTGCTGGACGAGGCAACCTCCGCGCTCGATTCCGAGGTCGAGGCCGCCATCCAGTCCAGTCTCGACAACCTGATGCAGGGCAAGACCGTGATCGCCATCGCGCACCGCCTCTCCACCATTGCCCGCATGGATCGCCTCGTCATCCTTGACAAGGGCCGCATCGTGGAACAAGGCACGCACGAGGAGCTTCTCGCCGCCGACGGCCATTACGCCGCGCTCTGGCGGCGACAGTCGGGCGGCTTCATCGATGCGCCGGACATGCAGGCTGCCGAATAGGCCGGCCAAGTTCCGGAACCAACCGGCGTTTGCGCGCCTCAACATCCAAAGGACGGCCTATGGCACGCAAGCCCACCAAGCGGACCGAATTCGTATTGTTCGACGTCTTCTATGAAGACGGCAGCCAGCGCTCCAATCGCCGGGTGCCCGCGGATGCGCTGGGCGGCCTCGAGGGCGACACGCCGGCACAGCACATCATCGAAGAACAGGATCGCGAGATCGCCGCGAAATCGGGACAGACCCCGCTCCGGATCAAGAGCGTCCGCCGCAGCGGCGCCAAGGAGCCGGCCAAGGAATGGAAACGGCGCTGAGCACCGCGGCCCCTGGCGGAAGCGCCGATCATTGCCGCAACGCCGTGTATCGAAGCCTGGTCCCCGGAAAAGTTTGTCGCATCGCGATTGCGCCGTGACGGCTGACTGACTAGGGTTTGCCATTGAGTGGAAGCGGCCCGCCGGGCGCCGATATTTTCAGAAAATCGGGAGGAAACTTAATGGCTTACAATATCATGATCATGGGCGCGTCCTACGGCTCGCTCCTCGCCTCCAAAATCCTGTTCGGCGGCCATTCGGTGCACCTGATCTGCCTCCCCGCCGAAGCCGACCTGATCAATGCCGAAGGCTTCCGGGTGCGATTGCCGGTGAAGGGCCGCAAGGATCCGGTCGAACTCGACTCCCGCAAACTGCCCGGCAAGGTGACCGCCGGCGGCGCCGAGGGCGTCAACCCGAAGGACTACGACCTGATCGGTCTTGCGATGCAGGAGCCGCAATACCGCTCGCCCGGCGTGCGCGAATTGCTGGACGCGGTCGCGACGTCGCGGGTGCCGTGCATGTCGATCATGAACATGCCGCCGCTGCCTTACATCAAGCGCATCCCCGGCCTCGATTACGACGCGCTGAAGCCCGCCTATACCGATCCGACGGTGTGGGACAATTTCGATCCCGGCTCGCTCACCCTTTGCAGCCCCGATCCGCAGGCGATCCGGCCGCCGGAGGAAAAGGTCAACGTGCTGCAGGTGACGCTGCCAACCAACTTCAAGGTTGCGAAGTTCGACAGCGACAAGAGCACCGGAATCCTGCGCCAGATCGAGAAGGACATCGACGCCGTGCGTTACGATGTCGGCGGCGAGAAGATCGAATTGCCGGTGAAGCTGCGCGTGCACGACTCGCTTTTCGTGCCGCTCGCCAAATGGGCGATGCTGCTCGCCGGCAACTACCGCTGCGTGACCAAGGACGGCATGCGCACCGCGCAGGAAGCCGTGCATAGCGACATCGACACCTCGCGCTCGGTCTACAACTTCGTCAACGATCTCGTGGTGAAGCTCGGCGCCAACCCGAACGACCTCGTGCCGTTCGAGAAATATGCCGCCGCGGCTCAGAGCCTGTCGCGTCCGGCGTCTGCTGCCCGCGCCTTGCAGAACGGCGCCCCCAATATCGAACGCGCCGACAAGCTGGTGCAGCTCATCGCCAGGCAGAAGGGTCTGAGCAATCCGGCGATCGACGCACAGGTGGCGCTGGTCGATGCACGCATCGAGGCCAACCGCAAGAAAGCTGCGGCCTGATCAAGACGGAAGTTCAATTACGCCCGCGGCATCATTCCGATGCCGCGGGCGTATGCTTTTGCGCGGCCTCTCCCCTCGGACCCGGCCGGCATAACTCCAAGCGTAATTCACTATTGCGTGACCGGATGCCGAGCGCAGCAGTCCCGAACCATCGGCCTTTGCGCTGAACAACGCGCGCTCCGCTCAGAAATGGCCTCACCGGCAAAAGATTTGCCCGCCGTGGCGGATAATGAACATCTGAATCGACGGTGCTGCGCGACACTCACTTGCCGTGTCGTCCGCGCTTTGAAACTGCCGTGTTGTCCGCCAAAATTCCAACGGCCATCATAGCCAGGCCGAAAGGCTGAAAACTGGTTTGATTCAGGTCAAGGTCGGATCGTGCGTTCAGGGGCCACCCTGAACCGTTCTTAATGTGGAGTATGGAACATGAGCGGACTTGAAAGTCTCGATCATACCGTCCAGCTCACACACATCTGGATCAACGATCTGGATGCGCGGCTGGAATGGAACAACAAGCCACGCAGTTATCGTTTGCTGAAGGCGGTGTTGCACGCCGTCCGGGACTGGATGCCTGTCAACGAGGCAGTCGATCTCGGGGCGCAATTACCGGGCCTGTTGCGCGGTGCCTATTACGAACAGTGGCGGCCGGCAAAAACGCCCATCAGAAAACGCAGCAAAGAGGATTTCATCGCCTATGTGGGCGAGCACTTCCGCAACGACCCGCTGGAGCATCCCGCACAACAGGTCATCGAGACACTGCGCCTGCTGACCAGCAAGATATCGCCGGGAGAGATCGAGGACGTGCGGCATTCGCTCCCGGAAGACATCCGCAATTTCTGGCCGGAACCACATCGCCAGCCGGGTACCGTTTGATATCTGCCGGTTATTGTCGCGATGATGCCGGCAGAGGGGTCCGCCGCCGGTCGAATGCGGTCTCTGAATAATGCTCGCGCTTGGCTTCGAGCATCAACAGATCTGCGCGCTTCACGACCGCTTCCAGCCGCTCGCCCGGCCCGCCGGTGGCGGTCCCGACCGACAGGCTCAACTCCAGATCCGGGTAGAATTGGTTGTTGATCTCGATCAGATCATGCAGCGACGTGAGAATAGCCTCGCCGCCCACCGCATCGATCCCCGGAAGCAGCACCGCGAATTCGTCGCCGCCGATGCGGGCGGCCGTGTGCGGCTTGTCGACCAGCGAATTGAGGACTTCGCCCGCGCGGCGCAGCAAGGCGTCGCCGGCGGCATGACCGAGTTCGTCATTGGCCGCCTTCAGGCCGTTCAGGTCGGCCATGATGATGGTGACCGGATGCGGCCCCTTGCGCTCCAGGCGGTTCAGTTCGTCGACATAGAACGAGCGGTTGTAAAGCTTGGTCAGAACATCATGGGTGCCGAGATATTCGAGATACGCCTCGGCCTTCTTGCGGGCCGTGATGTCGGTCAGCGCCACCTGCACCAGCGACCAGTCATGTTCGCGTCCCGGGATCACCGAGAACTGCAGCAGCAGGTGAAGCTTGCTGCCGTCGAGCGTGTAGTTCACGACTTCGCGCTGCTGGAACAGCTTGCCGTCCCACAGGTCGATCAGTTGCTCGCGAAAATTCGGCTCCATCTCGTCGCGGAAGACTTCGGAAAGATTGCGCAGCAGCGCGTCCTTGTCGGGTGCGCAGAACAGTTCCAGCGTGCGTGCATTGACGTCCAGCACGCGGATTTCGCTCATGCAGCGGGAGATGAATTCCTCGTGCACATCGGTGAAAACGCGAAAATCTTCGATGCCCTGCATGCGGACTTCGTCGATAAGTCTTTTGACCGCGCTGAAATCCTCGACCCAAAGGGATACAGGCGAATGCGCGAACAGACCGCGTGCATAATTTTCGCTGTCAGCGAGATTGTGACGCGCCTCCTCGCGTTCGGTCACATCCTCGATCGCAACCAGCACGCGATCCCAGCTTGCCTCATGGCCGGGCAGGATCGCGCCATGCAGCTGGATGTCGAGACGCTCGCCCGCCAGGGTGTAGTTCACCGTGTTGCTGGAGAAATGGGCCTGCCCCTGCCAGAGCTGCGCCAGCTCCTCGATATGGGTCGCCAGCATATCGTCGCGGAAGATGCGGCCCAGATTGTCGACCAGATGCGCGAGATCGTTGGCGCCAAAAAGCGACAGGGTCTTGCGGTTCACCTTGATGACACGGATGCATTCCGAACACGCCTTCACCCGAGCCGGATCGGCACGCAAATGCGCACGCAGATCGGAGACACCGGCGGCCCGCCACCTGTCGAACAGCGATTTTAGCTTGCTGTAATCCTCGAGCCAGAGCGATACCGGAGCGAGATCGAACATCTGCGCGTCGTCATGAAGATCGACGGGCGGCTGGGCGTTATTGTGTGCCATTGCGATGTCTGTGCGGATGATATCGGCGTCGAACCAACACCCCGCGTTGGAATGCAGATCAAAACTTTGGATTTCAGTGGGATTTCAGTTCAAATTGCGGACAGGCCGTGATCGAGATACGCGGAGCAACACCGATTCTGTCGGTCAATATACATAATTTTACGTTGGCTCCTATCCAAAGATTTGTCGATTGGCGCCAAATAAAAGTTCCATGGAAGCTTTCCGCGATATCAATCCGATCCGTTCGATCCTGTTTACGGCCCCTACACCCTCCTTTCTCAAAGCGCCTCTTCGCTAACCCCTTGGTCGCCTCTGCCGGATAGTCTGCCGGCCTCAACAACCGGGCAGATATGCAGACCAACGACCAGGACCAGCGGTTTACGCAGCGCCGTCGCCGCCTGAAGACCTCCTTCACCCTGAAGCGCAAGCATTTGCATTTTGGTTTCGAGAGCAAAGATCGGGCCGCGCTTCAAAGGAAGATTGCCTGGGATTCGATCGCGCCGCGCATGTCCTATTCGCGGACGACCGAGCCGGATGACGACTTGCGGTGGCTGGGCTTTGTGCTGACGGCGTTGGCGCTCGCGGCCAGCTTGCGCGGCGGACCGCAGCCGCTCACCTTCCTGCTTCATCTCGGTGTGACCCTGGTCCTGCTCGGCGGATTGTCGCTGACGCGCCGCTGGCGGTCCGTCGGCTACACCACACTGCCCGCAGCCGGAACCGATATCCTGGTGCTGCATGACCGTCAGCATGATGCCATTGTGTCCGCCATCGAGGCGCGCCGGACAGCCGCCCTGCAGCCATTCGCCGAACCCGTCGCCGGCCTCACCATCCGCACCTATCTGCGGCGTCTGCGCTGGCTGGTGGAAAACGGCATCCTGACGCGCGACGAATTCCTGCAACGGCAGAAGCTGCTGTTGCCCGGTTCCGCTCAGCCATTGCTGCCGGCGGAAGCGGTCTCTGAAAAGCCGTTGCGTGTCTCCCAGAGCCGTTGCGGCAACAGGGTCGCGGTCGAGCTGAAGGCCGACCATCTCGTATATCGGCGCCGGACCTTGTTCGGCGGCACCGAAGATTTCCGCGTGCCCTATCGCGATCTGCCGGAACCCTCGGTCCACGAGGAAACCAACCATCAATACGATGTGCTGGGCGGCCTTTTCGCCTGGATCGCCATCGGCGTCATCGCCTGGATGAGCGCCATCACCCAGAGCCAGCCGGCCAGCCACTATGTTGGCGGCAGCGGATTGCGGCATGCGATCGCCGATTTCGGCCCCGCCTTTCTGATCCTGATCGCCGCCGCCTGCGCGCTCCCGCCGCTGACACGCCTGCGCTGCGCACGGCCCTATCCCGGCATCCTGCTGCTGCGCGACCGCCACTATGCCGCCATTCTTGCCGCCATCGAGGAGCGGCGCATCGCCGCCCTGCGCCAGCTCGCCCGGCCCGATCCGCTGCTGACGCTGGACGAACAGATGCAGACGCTGGACGAATTGCGCGAAGCCGACATCATTTCCGGCGACGAATATCAGCAGGCGGCCCAGCGCGCGGCGGCGATCTGCGACGATCCCGCGCTCGACGCACCGGTCACGGCGGCGCGGCAGGCGTCACGGGAATACATGCTGCAC
>JAEWCJ010000368.1 GCA_023390695.1 Pseudomonadota bacterium
CGGCGCGCGGCGGGGTGCGTCAATCCCCGCCAAAGGGGTGCTGTTGAGCGCCGCACCCCTGGCGCCTCCCGGCGCTTCATCTCCGTTCGCGGAGACTGAAAAACAGGGACAGAGGCACCCGGCCTCTCAAACAATACGGGCGGCGAAGCGTTGGCTATGTTGGCTATCAGGAATGAACCGCGGCGTCGCGGCCGCGCAGTTCGGTCTCGAGGACCTTGCCGGAATTGCTCATCTGGTTATTCAGCCGTTCAGCCAGCCGAAATGAACGGGGAAACCCTCGCCCTGCAGCAGATTGACCGTCTCATAAAGCGGCAAACCGACCACATTGGTGTAGGAGCCGACGAGCTTCACGACAAACGAGCCGGCCAATCCCTGCACGGCATAGCCGCCGGCCTTGCCGCGCCATTCACCGGAGGCGAGATAGGCCTCGATGTCCTGCTCGGAGAGCCGCTTGAAGCGCACGCGCGTCTCCACCAGGCGCTGGCGGAACGCTTCCTTCGGGGTCACCAGACAGACGGCGGTGTGAACGCGGTGATTGCGTCCCGAAAGCAGCCGCAGGCATTGCGCGGCCTCGTCGATCAGCTCGGCCTTGGGCAGGATACGGCGCCCGACCGCCACGACGGTGTCGGCAGCGATGATATAGGCGCCGCGCAATTGTTCATCCAGCCGCACCGCCGCGAGCGCTGCTTCCGCCTTCGCCCGCGCCAAACGGTTGGCGCAGGCGCGCGGCAATTCGCCCTTCAGCGGCATCTCGTCGACATCCGCCGGCTGCAGGGCATCGGGTTCGATGCCCGCCTGATTGATGAGCGCAAGCCGGCGGGGTGAACCGGAAGCGAGGACAAGTTTGGGCCGGCCGATCATGCGTCTGTCTTTATCAAGTGAATGGAGTGAAGGGAGAACGTTGAAGCGGATGCAGTTTGGGGATCATTTGAAGCGATAGGTGATGCGGCCCTTGGACAGATCATATGGCGTCATCTCGACCAGTACCTTGTCTCCGGCAAGCACGCGAATTCGGTTCTTGCGCATGCGGCCGGCGGTATGGGCGACGATTTCGTGATCATTCTCAAGCGTGACGCGAAACGTGGCGTTCGGGAGCAGCTCCGTCACCACACCGGGGAATTCCAGCAGTTCTTCTTTCGCCATCGATATCCAGCGTCGCTATGACCGGGGTATCGATACCAGGACCTCGACCGATCACCGGTACCCGCCCTACTCATTTCAGCCTTCAATGGGCGCGGAACCTAGCGGAATCCGCGATCTTTCACAACCGCGCCGGAAACATGCGGCTGCGCTGATCCAACTGCGTGCTCATTCGTTGCCTCGGAACGGCGTGCCGAACCGGCTCTTGATTCGCGTCATCAGTTGATCGCGCACCTCGCGATAGGCGTCGAGCATTTGCTCGCGGTTGCCGGCGACGCCCGTGGGATCCGGGGTCGGCCAGTATTCGACGTCGGCGGCAAGCGTCCGCGTCAGTTCGAGCGCCTTGTGGTGCGCCTCCGGCGACAGCGTGATGATGAGATCGAAATTCAGACCTTCCCATTCATCCAGTTCTTCAAACGTATGCGGCCGGTGCTTGCCGATATCGAGGCCGATCTCGTCCATGACGGAAACCGCGAAGGGATCGAGCTCCGCCTTTTTCACGCCGGCTGAACCGACATAGATGCTCTTCCCGAACATGTGCCGGAACAGCCCCATAGCCATCGGCGAGCGGATGGAATTCAGTCCGCAGGCAAACAAAACCGCCTGCGGCCTTGCGATGCGCGGGCGTTCCACCATGGCCCGCGCCTAGCCCTTCCAGTGCAGGACGCAGATGAGCGTGAACAGACGGCGCGCGGTGCCGAAATCCACCGTGACCTTGTCCTTCAGACGCTCCATCAGGATGCGGGACCCTTCGTCGTGCAGGCCGCGCCGGCCCATATCGATGGCTTCGATACGATCCGGCGTCGCGGTGCGGATCGCCTCGTAATAGCTGTCGCAGATCAGGAAATAGTCCTTCACGATGCGCCGGAACGGCGTCAGCGACAGCAGATGCGCCATCACCGCGGAACCACTGGTCTCGCGGATGTCGAAGACCAGCCGATTGTCCGCCATGCTGAGGCGCAGGCTGTAGGGACCTCCATCATGGTCCGCGGGACGAAACGAATTGTCCTCGATCAGGTCGTAGATCGCGACCGCCCGTTCATGTTCGATATCAGGGCCGGAACGGCCGATCGATTCCTCGTCGAGCGTGATCTCGACCAGTCGTGCTGCGGGTTTGTGCTCCCCGCTCATCTTTTGTTGAGCCGGATGGCGACCGAGCGCGCATGCGCCGCCAGCCCCTCCGCCTCGCCAAGCGCGATCGCCGCAGGCCCAAGCGCGGCAAGCTGATCCGGCCCGCATTTGAGAATGGACGTGCGCTTCATGAAATCCAGAACACCCAGTCCGGACGAGAAGCGCGCCGAACGCGCGGTCGGCAGCACGTGATTGGAACCGCCGACATAGTCGCCGATGGCCTCCGGCGTGTGACCGCTGACGAAGATCGCGCCGGCATTGCGGATTTTTCCGATCAACGCGTCCGCATCGTCCGCGATCAGTTCCAGATGCTCCGGCGCGATGGCGTCCACCAGAGGCAGTGCATCCTCGAGATTGCGCACCAAGATGACCGCACCGAAATCGTTCCAAGATTTTCCGGCAATGGCGGCGCGCGGCAGGGTCTGCAATTGCGCGGCAACGGCCTTCTCGACCTCGTCGGCCAGAGCCGCGTCATTGGTGATGAGAATCGATTGCGCCGCCTCGTCGTGCTCGGCCTGCGCCAGCAGGTCGGCGGCGATCCATTCCGGATTGGCACCGCCGTCGGCGAGCACCAGCACCTCGGAGGGGCCGGCGATCATGTCGATGCCGACCTTGCCGAAGACGAGCCGCTTGGCCGCGGCGACGTAGGCATTGCCCGGGCCGACGATCTTAGCCACCGGACGGATCGTCTGTGTGCCATAGGCCAGCGCGGCCACCGCCTGGGCACCGCCAATGCGATAGATCTCGTCGACGCCACCGAGCTTCGCCGCCGCCAGCACCAGCGGATTGAGCACCCCGTCCGGCGCCGGCACCACCATGACGATGCGCGGCACGCCCGCCACTTTTGCCGGCACGGCATTCATCAGCACCGAGGATGGATAGGCTGCGGTGCCGCCCGGCACATAGAGCCCAACCGCTTCGATCGCGGTCCAGCGATGGCCGAGCTCGACACCAAGCGCATCGGTGAACCTGTCATCTTTTGGCATCTGGCGGGCATGGAAGACTTCGATGCGATTGCGCGCCAGCTTCAGCGCCTCAAGTGTCCTGGCATCGCAGGCCCGTTCAGCCGCCTCGATCTCCTCCGGCGTGACGCGAATACCGGCCTGCCCAAGGTCCTGACGGTCGAATTTCCGGGTCAGCTCGACCAGGGCGGCATCGCCGCGTGTCACGACGTCGGTAATGATCGCGCGCGCCGCCTTTTCCACGTCCGCCGACACCTCCCGCTTGGTGGCGAGGAACGCGTCGAATTGCTGCGCGAAATCTGGGGCTTGGCTGTCAAGGCGGATGGGCATGTTCAGGTCCGGACGGCGCTCGCGGCGCCTTCCCTGCTGAATGGCGTGTGGCCGTTCAGGCGTCAACCCTGCGCTTTGGCGTAAGAACCCTGTTGGAGGGCGTCACCCGGTCCAGCCTTTTTTCTTCTGAGGAATGGCCCGCGTCCGGAAGCGAAGCCCGACTTCCGTCTCCGTTTGCCAGATGACGTCACAGACCCGCTTGGGGCCTGCCGCCTCGGTCAGCCTCAGCAGCACGTCGCCGGACAGATCCGGCATTTCGGCCATGCGAATCCGGGCACCCGTTTCCGACGCATCGGCCAGCACACCCTTGAATTCGCGGCCATCGACCGTGTCGATCCACACCGAATACCCGACGGTCTTACGCCTGTCGCGCCTACGCTCTTCGCTCATTGCAGCGACAACATCGCTGAGTCGCTCCGGAAAAGGAAAAGCCGGCGAGAGCCGCACGCTAACAATTGCGTGAATGATCGGGCCAGAAAGGATCAGGCCGCGCCGGCCTGATCCCTGAACTTGACGGCGGCCTCAAGATCGACCGAGACGAGCTGGGACACGCCACGCTCCGCCATGGTGACGCCGAACAGACGGTTCATGCGCGCCATGGTGATCGGGTTGTGCGTGATGATGACGAAGCGGGTATCAGTCAGCTTGGTCATCTCGTCGAGCAGGTCGCAGAAACGCTCCACGTTGTGATCGTCGAGCGGCGCGTCCACCTCGTCCAGCACGCAGATTGGCGCCGGATTGGTGAGGAACACCGCAAAGATCAGCGCCATCGCGGTCAGCGCCTGTTCGCCGCCCGAGAGCAGCGACAGCGTGGCCGGCTTCTTGCCGGGCGGCTTGGCGAGGATTTCGAGTCCGGCTTCGAGCGGATCGTCGCTTTCGATGAGCTGCAGCTCGGCACTGCCGCCGCCGAAAAGCTCGGTGAACAGTTTCTTGAAATGGCCGTTGACCACTTCGAACGAGGCCAGAAGACGCTCGCGCGCTTCGCGGTTCAGATTCTGGATGCCCTTACGCAGACGCTTGATGGCTTCGACAAGGTCGTCACGCTCGGTGACCAGAGACGTGTGCTGGGTCTCGACCTCGCGCAGTTCTTCCTCGGCGCGCAGGTTGACGGCGCCAAGCCGTTCTCGGTCCCGGCGCAGCTTCTCGAGTTCCGCCTCGATTTGCGAAACGTCGGGAAGCACCGTGCCTTCGGCGATCTCGGCCAGCGCCGCAACGCCCTCCGGCTCGACTTCCAGCATCTCCCGGATTTCGTGCCCCACGTCGGCGAGACGGCGCTTGGCGGCCTCCGCGCGTTCCTCGGAGCGGGCCGACTGTTCGCGGGCCGCGCTCAACGATTCCAGCGCCGCGCGCACCGTCGCATTGATCTCCGACAGCACCTTCTCGCCCTGCGCAAGATGGTCGCTGGCCTCGCGCTTGGCGGCTTCGGCCGCCTGCACTTCGTCGATCAGGGCAATCCGCTTCTCTTCGAACACGGCCGGCGCATCGGCGAGCTGGTCACGCTCGGTTTGCGCTTCGGACAGGCGCTGTTCCAGCGTCCCGATCTGCGTTGCCGTGCGGTCCCTGGTTTCGATCCAGGAACGCTGCTCGTTGGCGATCGCTTCAAGGCGCTTGCGGGCGATTTCCGCTTCGCGGGCGAGCGCCTGCGCTTCGGCACGCACTTCCGCGACGCGGACGCGATGCGCGCCGATTTCTTCGCGCACGGCGTTGAGACTCGATTCCAGCTCCGCCGCCGGCGCGAGCTCCGCCAGAGCGTACTGCGCCTCGTCGCGCGCAGCCAGCGCCTCATTAAGATTGCCGTCGAGACGCGCCTTGGCCTCGGTCAGCGCCGACTGGCGCGCAGTCTTCTGGTTGATTTCACGCTCGGCGACAGCGAGGCGCTCACGGGCGGCATCTGCCTCGCGTTGCAAATCGCGCCAGCGGGTCCGGGCGGCAGCTTCCGCTTCCGTCGCGGCCTTGGTTTCCGCCTCTGCGGCCATGACGGCCTGCCGCTTCATGTCGGCATCGGTGCGAGCCGCGTCCAGCTCGGCTTCGATCTCGATCAAGCGGTTGCGCTCGGCAAGCCGGCGCGCGGCACCTGTCGGAGCGTTGGCGGCGACGGCAAAACCGTCCCAGCGCCACAGATCGCCCTCGCGCGACACCAGCCGCTGACCGGGCTTCAAGGCCGACAGGAAACGAGCAACGTCATTGCGATCCACCACGCCGATTTGGCGCAGCCGCCGCTCCAGTTCCTTCGGTGCATTCACATGCGCGGCAAGCGCTTCGACACCTTCCGGCAGAGCCGGGTCGGACGGATCGATGTCGGCGCCGCCCCAGCGCATCGGCGCCTGCGGATCGATCGGCGCTTCCAGATCGTCGCCCAGCGCCGCGCCAAGCGCGGTCTCGTAGCCCTTCTCGACGGTGAGCTGATCGATCACTGACGGCCAAAGATTGCCGGCATCCACGTGCAGCAGCTTGGCGAGGGTCTTGGCTTCCGTCTCCAGCCGCTGCGCGCGGCGTTCGGCTTCGGCGAGCGGCTTGCGGGCGGCATCCAGTCCTTGCCGCGCGGACGAATGCGCGACTTCCGCGCGCGTCGCCGCGGCCTCGCCGTCGAACACGGCATCCTGCGCTGCCTCCACCGCAGCCGCGAGCTGATCGAGATCAGGCCCGCCGCTGTTTTCGCTCGCGATACGCGACAATTCGGCTTCGACCTCGGCCACTTCACGCTGCAGCCGCGACACGCGTTCGGTCTGCTCGCGCGCAGATCCCTCCAGCGCTTTGCGGCGTGCGGTGAGCTCCGCAAGCTGACCGGTCAATTCGGCAAAATTCTTTTCTGAGACAGCCAGAATTTCATCGGCTTCGGCAACACGCTCGCTAACCTCGACGTGACGGCTTTCGCCGGCTTCGAGCTGGCGCCGCAATTCTCCGGCCTCGCCGGTCAGGCGCTCAAGCGACGTGTCCGAATCGGTCGCCAACTGACGTTCGCGCGCGATGTCGTCGGTGAGCTGGACAATGCGGCGCTCGAGTTCGGCGATGCGCTCGCGGGCGCGGGCTTCCTCACGATCCAAGGTCTCGCGCGCCACGACCAGACGCTGCAGCGT
>JAEWCJ010000370.1 GCA_023390695.1 Pseudomonadota bacterium
AATTGCGTCGCCGATTACGGCATCACCAGCCAGGGCATGCCGCATCCGCGCTTCTACGGCACCTTCCCGCGCATCCTCGGGCATTACGTGCACGAGCTCGGCCTCATCCCAATCGAGCGCGCCATCAACAAGATGACCGGCGCCACCGCGCACGCGCTGCGCCTGAGCGACCGCGGCCTGCTCAAGCCGGGTTACTGCGCCGACATCGTCATTTTCGATCCGGCCGACTTCAAGGACCAGGCGACCTACAGCGACCCGCACCGCTACCCGACCGGCCCGCGCACCACCGTGCTGGTGAATGGCGAGGTCGTGATCGACAACACCGTCCATACCGGCGCCCTGCCCGGCAAGGTGTTGCGCAGGGATGACGCCGGCAGCGTCGCCTGACCCAATCCAGTCGGCACAATCCGCGCCGCAGCGCGGGCGATGCCGCCGGCATCCCCCCCGTCCACGCCGACGTGCCGGAGGTGACGTCGATTTTCTTCGCCTGCGCAGGTGCGGGCTTCGGCACCGTGACCTTCAGCACGCCGTTATGCATCGTCGCCGTGATGGCGCCGGCATCGACGCCCGCCGGCAGTTCCAGCGTGCGCATGAAGGACCCGTAGCTGCGTTCGATCGTCCGGTAATTCTTGTCCTTCTGTTCCGTCTCGGCTTTCTTCTCGCCGCGGATGGTCAGGACATTGTCCGACAGGTCGATCTGCACGTCCTTTTCCTCGAGGCCCGGCAATTCGGCGGTGATCTCGATCTCCTTGTCGGTCTCCGAAATGTCGGTGGCCGGCATCAGGTTCTGGAGAGTCTGGCCGTTGCCGAAGGACCCGAAGGACGGGAATCCGCGCGTGAAATCCTCCAGCATGCGGTCCAGTTCGCGATGCAATCCGGCAAAGGGGCGAAACCCGGGATCGCGGCCGGCGGGAGTGAGCGATTTGGAAGCCATGAACACCCTCCTTTGGCTGGGTATGACAACAATCAGGATGACAACCGCAAAAACTCTGCCGATCTCCAACGGTTCCCAAATCCGGCGCGCGGCCGGCGGCCACCGCTGCGGATCGGCGGACCGGACGTCGCGGCGCATCGCCGGTACAATCCGGTCTCTTGCTGGGATAATGTGTGGGCGTCGGCGCCCAGTTCATTGCGTTAGATCAAGCGACGCCTGGCGGGGCGGCGTCCAGGGCAATCCGGAACTCGGAGCGAGCCATGATCCGCAAACTCAAATCCGGGCAATACCGCCTCTATTCGCGCAAGATCAATCCGAAGACCGGCAAGCGCCGCAACCTCGGAACGTTCGCCAGCCGCGCCGCCGCCGAAAAGCACGAACGGGCGGTGCAATATTTCAAACACGCGGGGAGCTAGACTGAGGCGCTCAGGGTCAAGGGCGGCCGCGGACCGCCCGGCCGGACCTGCCTGCCGGAGAAACCCTGGCCGGCGGCGCGGCCTGTCCGCGCCGATCCGCGATGTTCTGATACATCTTGCGCAGCACGCTCTTCACCAGCGCGATATCCTTCTGCGGCAGATTGCCGAACGCCGCCTCTTCGTCGGCCAGCATTTTCGGCACCAGTTCCTCCACCACCGCCTCGCCCTTCTTGGTCAGCCGCACGGTCACTTCGCGGTTGCTGGTGTTGGAGCGCGTGCGGGTGACGAAGCCTCTCTTCACCGCGCCGGTGATCAGGCGCGACACCGTCGGCGGATCGAGGCTGGTCAGTTCCGCGAGATCGATCTGCCGCATCTCACCGCGATGCGACAGCGTCGCCAGGATGCGCCAGAGCGGAATGGTGATGTGGAAATGCTTCAGGCCGGGCGAGGCGAAATCCACCATCGCGGCGCCGACGCGGTTGATCAGGAACGGCAGCCGGTCGGTCAGCTCGTAGATTTTGCGTGACGTCACGGGGTGGAGACTCGCTCTGGCATGGCCGGCATTCTGTCCGAAAGCCCTTGCCTGTCAACGCGGCGGCTGTCCGCCGCCATGCCGGCCCGGCCCACGCGCCGCGAACAAGTACATTTACAACAGTTGCTTTTGCAATTATTGTGGCGGCAACAAATTCGGGGCAGCCCCCGAGACAAAAACACGAGCTTGGAAACGCGAACAGGAGCGGCGCATGGCGCAAAATCTGTTCAAGGCCGAATTCCGCCAGGCGATGCGGCGCCTCGCCAGCACCGTCACGGTCATCACCACCGCGCATGCGGACGCGCGCTACGGCATGACCGCCACCGCGGTCACCTCGGTCTCCGCCGATCCGCCCTCGCTGCTGATCTGCGTCAACCGCTCCGCCCGCCTGCATGATCCGCTGATCCGCGCCGGCCGCTTCTGCGTCAATATCCTGCTGGCCGACCAAAGCGATATCGCCCAGGCCTTCAGCGGCGGCGTCGCGCATGACGAGCGCTTTCGCCAGGGCGACTGGGACACGCACGAATTCAACATCCCGTTCCTGCGCGACGCGCAGGCCAATCTCTTCTGCGAAACCGACGCAATCTCGAGTTACGGCACGCACAGCATCATCATCGGCCAGGTGCGCGCCGTGCTGCTGCACGGCACCGTCACGCCGCTGCTCTATCAGGACGGCGAATACACGGTCGGGCTCGGCAAGGGCATCGACTGGGTGGTGCCGATCGCCGGCTGACGGCCAAGGATCAGAACGACGCTCAAGAAAACATCTGCGGAGGAAACAATGGAATTCGGCTATTTCACGCTGTCCGACAACCACTATGAAGGCAACACGCGCGACGCCAACACCTTCGTGCAGGACCTCACCAATGAGGCGCTCTATGCCGACCAGCTCGGCATGCATTCGGCCTGGATCGGCGAACATCACTTCAATTCGCTCGGCGTCAATTCCTCGCCGGAAATGGTGCTGGCCTATATCGCCGCGAAGACCAAGCATATCCGCCTCGCGCCGGCGGTCACCGTGCTGCCGCTGCACAATCCGATCCGCGTCGCCGAGCAATGGGCGACGCTCGATCTTCTCTCCGGGGGCCGCGTCGATTTCGCCGCCGGCCGCGGCTATGACCGCCGCGAATATCTCCCCTTCGGCGTGTCGTTCGAGAACAACCAGTCGATCTTCGACGAGGGCATGGAGGTGCTGCGCAATCTCTGGAATTCCGGCGGCCAGCGCATCGACCACAAGGGCCAGCATTACCAGTTCGAGGACGTGCGCATCACGCCGCAGCCCTTGCAGAATCCGATGCCGATGTATGTCGCCTCGTTCTCGAAACCCTCGATCGAACTGGCGGCGCGGCTGGATTGCGGACTGATCGTCGCGCCCTTCGCCGCCGCGATGAGCTTCGGCGGACTGAAACAAGTGGCCGAGCTGTATCACGAGAGCTGCGCCAAATACGGCACCACGCCGAAGCGGCTGATGTGCAGCTACTTCACGCATTTCGCCGACGACGAGGCGAGCGAGAAGGCGCAGCGCGCGCGCCAGATCCGCTACTACAAGGAATGCGTGATCCCCTCCTTCCCCGGCGATCCGCGCACCGCGCCGCCCAGCTACCGCTACTTCATCGACATGGTCGAGCGTCTGCACAAGGTGCGTCCGGAAGACCTAACGGAAAATTCGGTGCTGATCGGCAATTCGGCGCGCATCACCGAGATCCTGAAGAAGGTCGAGGCCGCCGGCTTCGACGAGGTCATTCTCTACTTCAATGTCGGCATGAAGCCGCACCAGCAGGTGAAGGAAGAGATGCACCGCTTCATGCAGGACGTGGCGCCGCATTTCGAGGGCAAGCACCGGCTGCGTGCGGCGTAACGCGCCCATCGGAAAATTCCCGACATTTGCCCGCCAGCGCTCCGCCGCTGGCGGGTTTTGTTTTGGGCGTTTTGTTTTGTTCGCGCGGCCACGTATTCTTCCGCATCTTCGAGCGCGTCGATTTCCAAGCCGCTTCCGCGCCTTATCCACACAAACCAGCCGCGCTGTTTTCACACAGCCATAAGCCGCGCCGGCAATTTGAATTTGCAGCAAACGTCCATAGACTGTCGCACCGACTGCAACAGAAGACCCGCAATGCCCTCCAAGCCGCTGACCCAGCCGCTCTCCGTCACCGAAACCAGAACCGGACGTATCCCGCTGGCCGGCGGCGTCCGTGCCGGCGACTGGGTGTTCGTCTCCGGCCTGCTGCCGGATGATCTCGGCGATGCCGCCCGCCCGCTGTCCGGCGAGCCGAGCGCCGCGGCGCAGGCACGCTCGATCTGGCAAAAGGCGGCGGACATCCTGCAGCAGGGCGGGTCGGACGTCTCGCGCATCGTGCGCTGCGACCAGTTCTTCGAGGACTGGCGCGACGTGCCCTTCTTTCATCAGGCGCGCCGCGAGGCCTGCGGCAATTACATCGCGCCCAGCACCTCCATCCTGCAGCCGCAGACGGCAATGCCCGGCGCAAGAATGATGACCGACATGGTGGCGCTTGCGAAAGACGGCCCCGCCCTCGAGCCGATTTTCCCGAAGGGGCTGGACATCCCGTCGACATCGTCCTTCGTGCCGGTGGTGAAGGCCGGCCCGTTCGTCTTCGTCGCCGGCTTTCTCGCGGCCAGCGGCAAGGGCGATCTCGACGGCGTCGCCGCGGAAGCGAAAGTGCCGGAGGGCCATCTCTGGAAGGGCAACCGCATCCAGCTCGAGACGAAATATCTGATCGAGAAGAAACTGGTGCCCGCCCTGCAGGGCGCCGGTCTCGGTCTGCAGGACGTGGTGAAGGCCAATATCTTCCTGCGCGACATCGCGGACACGCCGGCCTTCAACCAGGTCTGGAACGACTCCTTCGGCGGGCATGCGCCCGCCACCGCGATCACCCCGACCAGCACGCCGGGATTTGCCATCGAGGATTCGCGCATCGAGGTGAATCTGGTGGCGAGCACCGAGAAACACATGCGCCGCATCGATGGCGGGCTTGCCGGGCTCGCCGTCTGTCAGGGACATCCGGCGGCCATCCATTGCGGCGATCTCCTGTTCTTCTCCGGCATGGTGGCCGCCGATGCCGACGGCCTCGTCGCCACGGCGCGCATCGGCGAGCGCGAGCGCTATCTCTCCTCCAGCATCGAAGCGCAGATGGATCATCTCCTCGATTGCGCGGAGGACGCTTGCGCCAAGGCCGGCGCCAGCCTGCGCAACGTGGCCCGAATCCTGCAAGTCCACACCGACCTGAATGACCTGCTGCCGGCGCTGCGCGTCTGGCAGCGGCGTCTGCCAGGCATCCCGCTTCCGATCAGCGCCGCCCGCGTGCCGGCGCCGCTGATCGTTCCGCAATGTTCGGTTCAAGTCGATCTCTGGATCTATGCACCCTGACAGGTGTGAAACAGGAGTTGTCCGATGCTACGCCTGCGTCTCCTCAACTGCCGCCTCCTCGCCGCGCTCACCGGCTTTGTGCTTGCCTCGCTGATCGCACCCGTCACCGGCCTTGCACAGGGCTATCC
>JAEWCJ010000372.1 GCA_023390695.1 Pseudomonadota bacterium
GATCAGCGAACTCAGCACGACGCGCGTGGCGCCCGCCCCGGTCACCGCCGGCAATTGGCTCGCAAGCAGCCAGACGAAGGCACCCGTCACCGACGCCAGAGGCAGAACCTGACGCCCGTGAAACCTGCGTGCCCCGCTCCACACCATGCCGCAGGCGATGAACAGAAGCGCACTGGAGATTTCATTGACGCCCGCAATAACAAACTGGCGCGGAATGATCCAAAGCGACACCGCCAGACCGCCGATCAGATACGCGGCCGACCACCAGCCGAGCGCGCGGATCGAGCGATCCTGAAGATACAGACTCAGCAGGAACAGTCCGAGAAGAGCGGCAACGCAAGTCGAGACAATAAACAGCGTTGGCAGATCCAGCAGCATGGTACCCCTCTGGCGTAGCGCTGTCGGTGGCACGGCGTCTTCTTGCTGAAGCCATTTTGCGGAAGCCGTTGCCGAACCCAGCGATGGCAACGCTAGGGGCCGCCCGTTCAAAACCGGTTTGTTTCGGACGCTGCCTTTTCAATAAAAAAACAAACAAAAAGGGGCCCAAAGGCCCCTTTTTATCGTCGTAAATTGTCTGAAAATTTCTATCAGTGCGATCAGCGCTTGGAGAACTGGAACGACCGGCGGGCTTTCGCCTTGCCGTACTTCTTGCGTTCCACCACGCGCGAGTCGCGGGTCAGGAAGCCGCCCTTCTTGAGCGGCGTGCGCAGATCCGGTTCGAAATAGGTCAGCGCCTTCGAGATGCCGTGACGCACGGCACCCGCCTGCCCCGACAATCCGCCACCGGACACTGTGCACACAACGTCGTACTGGCCGTTGCGGTTGGAGGCGAGCAGCGGCTGCTGGATCATCATCCGCAGCACCGGACGCGCGAAGAAGACTTCGATGGTCTTGGTGTTGACGGTGATCTTGCCGGAGCCGGGCTTGATCCAGACACGGGCCACGGCGTTCTTGCGCTTGCCGGTGGCGTAGGCGCGGCCCTGCTTGTCCAGCTTCTGAACATGCTTGGGCTGCTCGGCCGCCTCAGTCTTCAGCGACGACAAAGCTTCGAGCGATTGGACTGTCTCGGCCATAATCAGGCGATCCTGTTTTTGCGGTTCATGGCGCCGACATCGAGCATTTCAGGCTTCTGCGCCTCATGCGGATGGTCCGGGCCGGGATAAACGCGGAGATTGCCGAGTTGGCGGCGTCCGAGCGGACCGCGCGGCAGCATGCGCTCAATGGCCTTCTCGACGACGCGCTCGGGGAAGCGGCCTTCCAGAATGAACTTGGCGCTGCGCTCCTTGATCCCGCCGATGAAGCCGGTGTGATGGTAATAGACTTTGTTTTCGCGCTTACGGCCGGTCAGAATGACCTTGGCAGCGTTGATGATGATGACGTTGTCGCCATCGTCGACATGCGGGGTGAAAGTCGGTTTGTGCTTGCCGCGCAGGCGCAGCGCAACAATCGAAGCCAGGCGACCAACGACAAGGCCCTTGGCGTCGATCATGACCCACTTTTTCTCGATGTCGGCGGCTTTGGCCGAATAGGTGCTCATGATGTTTTTGTCCGGGAATGAAGTTGCGCGCTTCTACACGCGGCACGAATGACCGTCAACGCCGTCAATGCATATAAACTCTATATACATCAAAGAGTTATAAAATAGGTGCCATAATACCCAATCATAACCGACTGTTACGGGGCGGAATCGAATAGGTGGAGGTCACGTGGGCAACCGGCTCGGCCACCCCGTCGGAGAAGATCTCCACCTCCATGACGGCCAGACGCTGCCCAAGTTTCAGGATGCGCGCCTTGGCGACCAGATCGCGCCGCTCCGGCTTTCTTAAAAAATTGATGTTCAGATTGGTGGTAACTGCGAGCGGCTCGGCTCCGATCGTCCCCAGCAGCGCCACATAGAAGGTGAAATCGGCCAGTGCCATCATGGTGGGGCCGGAAATCGTGCCGCCGGGCCGGACAAAGTCGTCCCGAAACGCCTGCCGGACGCGACAGCCGCCCTCCCACACCTCCTCGATGCTCAAACCGCTTTGCGGGTGAAACGCCTGCGGGAATTCCACGGCCAAGAGCTGCCCGACCTCCTCGGCGGTCATCCTGGCCGTCCCCATGGCGCCCTCTCCCCGGCTTGCGGTCTCGCATGTCGCCGCAGGGATCGATACAATGCCGCCGATCCATTGGCAAAGCGGCCGGAAACAACGGACATATGAACATCCAGACCAAGCCGACGGTCCTGATCCGTCAGGACCTCGATCAGATCGCGGTGCTGACCCTGAACCGCCCGGCGGCCCGGAACTCGCTTTCGGAAGACCTGCTGCGCGCCCTGACCGACAGTCTCGCGGCCATTGCGGCAGACCGGTCCGTGCGCGCGGTGGTCATCGCCGCCAATGGTCCGGCCTTCTGCGCCGGCCATGACCTGAAGGAATTGACCGCCCGCCGCAGCGATGCCGATGGCGGCCGCGCCTATTTCCGGCACATCATGACGACCTGCAGCGCCATGATGCAGTCGATTGTCGCGCTGCCCCAGCCGGTGATCGCCGCCGTGCACGGCGTCGCGACCGCAGCCGGATGTCAACTGGTTGCGACCTGCGATCTCGCCGTCGCCGCCTCGGATGCAAAATTCGCAACGCCGGGCGTCGATATCGGATTGTTCTGCTCGACCCCGATGGTGGCGCTGACGCGCGCTGTCCCGCGCAAGCAGGCGATGGAAATGCTGCTGACGGGCGACATGGTCGATGCCGGGCACGCGCAGAAATTCGGTCTCATCAACCACGCCGTCACGCCGGGCACGGAACGCGATGCGGCCATCGCGCTGGCGCGCAAGATCGCGGCGAAGTCGTCGCTGACGGTGAAGACCGGCAAGGCGGCTTTTTACCGCCAGGCGGAATTGAGCCTTGCCGAGGCCTATAATTACGCCTCCGAGGTGATGACCGAAAACATGATGGCGCGCGATGCCGAAGAAGGCATTTGCGCCTTTATCGAAAAACGCCAGCCGCGATGGGAGGACCGTTGATGACTGCATTGGCCCTGCGACACAGGCAATTCCCGTCATTGCGTCTGCCGGGCGGCCCGGCATTCCGCGCGATTGCGGGCGGCACGCTCTGGGGATTATGTCTGTCGGGCGGGCTCCTCACCGTCAGCTATCAGAGCTGCAGCACGATCTGCCCCGGCGATGCTCTGATCACCACCGCGATGTCGCTGGTCGCCGGCATCATCACCATCGGGCCGGTCACGGTCCTCAGCGCAAAAGACTGATACTCGTCGCACGCAACATTCAACTGGGCCGCATCTTCGGCCGCGGTGGCGTTGCCGGATTTGCCTGCTATATGACGTCCATGGACCACGACACTTATCCCGACACTTACATCCGCGGCATTCTCAACACGGTGAAGACCATCGCCATGGTCGGCATTTCGCCGAAGGAGAACCGGCCGAGCTATTTCGCCTTCAAATATCTGCTGGAGCGCGGCTACCGCATGATCCCGGTCAATCCGGGCCAGGAAGGCAAGGAGATCCTCGGGCAGAAAGTCTACGCCAAGCTGGGGGACATTCCCGAGCCCGTCGACATGGTCGACATCTTCCGCGCCTCGCAACACGCGCTGCCGGTGGTCGAGGAGGCGCTCGCGCTGTCGCCGAAACCGCAGGTGATCTGGATGCAGCTCGGCGTGCGCAACGACGCGGCGGCGGCGAAGGCCGAGGCTGCCGGCATGAAAGTGGTGATGAACCGCTGCCCGAAAATCGAATATGGCCGCCTGTCCTCGGAAATCTCCTGGATCGGCGTCAATTCCCGCACCCTGTCGTCGCGGCGGGCGCCGCTGCTCGGCAACGGCGTGCAGCGCATGTCGCTGAACCGCCAGACCATGGCCGGCGGCACGACCGACGCCACGACGCGCGCCGAACGCGACACGGACAGCGGCGCCTGACGGTCCGGGCGGAGACATTCCTTCTGCGCGCACAGCGTGCGAAAGCATGGCATTCCCCGGCCGCTGTCGCGCGATCATCCGCCGCCCGTCCGCGACCGTCGATCAAGAAAGCCGGACGTCCGGTCATGGCCCCGCCGCGCCCCTGCCGCCAGACGATGGCCGCGCCGGGGCTATTGCCATCCCCGACCGGGCCTTGACCGCCCGGACCGGATCGATAAACCAGCACGAGATTTCCCACGCTCCGCCATCCCGCCATTGTTGAGGTTTTTCCATGACCGAACGCACGCCAGGTTTTTCGACGCTCGCCATCCATGCCGGCGCGCAGCCCGATCCGACCACCGGCGCTCGCGCGACGCCGATCTATCAAACCACGTCATTCGTGTTCGATGACGTCGATCATGCCGCCTCGCTGTTCGGCCTGCAGACCTTCGGCAACATCTACACCCGCATCGGCAATCCCACCAACGCCGTGCTCGAAGAACGCGTCGCCGCGCTGGAAGGCGGCACCGCCGGCCTTGCGGTCGCCTCCGGTCACGCCGCGCAGGTGCTGGTGATGCATGCGCTGATGAAGCCCGGCGATGAATTCGTCGCTTCGAAGAAGCTGTATGGCGGCTCGATCAACCAGTTCAACCATGCCTTCAAGAATTTCGGCTGGAACGTGGTCTGGGCGGATCCTGACGATATCAGCACCTTCGAGCGTGCCATCACGCCGAAGACCAAGGCCATCTTCATCGAGTCGATCGCCAATCCCGGCGGCGTCATCACCGACATCGCCGCCGTCTCCGCCATCGCCAAGCGCGCGGGCGTGCCGCTGATCGTCGACAACACGCTGGCGACGCCCTATCTCTGCCGGCCGATCGAACACGGCGCCGACATCGTCGTGCATTCGCTCACCAAATTCCTCGGCGGTCACGGCAATTCGATCGGCGGCATGATCGTGGACGGCGGCACTTTCAACTGGTCGCGCGAAGGCCGCTATCCGATGCTGTCGGAGCCGCGCCCGGAATACCAGGGCATCGTGCTGCACGAGACGTTTGGCAATTTCGCCTTCGCCATCGCCTGCCGCGTGCTGGGTCTGCGCGACATCGGCGCGGCCTTGTCGCCGTTCAACGCCTTCATGATCCTGACCGGCATCGAAACGCTGCCGCTGCGCATGCAGAAGCATTGCGACAACGCCAAGGCGGTGGCGGAATGGCTGGCCGCGCAGAAGCAGGTCGCCTGGGTGAGCTATCCCGGCCTCGCCGGCGACCGCTACGCCAATCTCGCCAAGAAATACTGCCCGAAGGGCGCCGGCGCCGTGTTCACGTTCGGTCTGAAGGGCGGTTACGACGCCGGCGTGAAACTGGTGTCGAACGTCCAGTTGTTCTCGCATCTCGCCAATATCGGCGACACCCGTTCGCTGATCATCCATCCGGCCTCGACCACGCACCGGCAATTGTCGGACGCGCAGAAAGTGCAGGCCGGCGCGGGACCGGACGTCGTGCGCCTGTCCATCGGCATCGAGGACAAGGACGACATCATCGCCGTTCTGGAACAGGCGCTGGCGGGCTAGCTCGCCAGCAGCGGTTTGGCATCGAGGCTTTCGGCCCGGCTTTTCCGCAACAAGGCTTCGGCATGCAGGGTGGCGATCGTCAGAATGGCGATCGCCACGCCCTGATGCAGCAGGGCCAGCGAAATCGGCACCTGGTAGAGCAGCGTGACAATGCCGATGACGGCTTGTCCGGTGACGGTGATGGCAATCCAGACCGCTGCGGTCACGGCGGTGCCGTGCCGCAGGCTTTTCCAGATATCGAGCGCGTGCCAGACGGCAAAGCCCCACAGGGCATACGCCATCATGCGGTGCAGGAACTGCACCATCAGATCATTCTCGAAGATATTCCGCCAAGCCGGCGTCAGGAACCAGAGCCGGTCCGCCGCGGGAACGAGCGCACCGTCAATCAGCGGCCAGGTGTTATAGGTCAGTCCGGCATCAAGTCCGGCGACCAGCGCGCCGAGATAGATCTGCAGCAGAACGAGCACGACCAGCACGCCGGCGCTGATCCTGATGCGTGCCGGCATTTGCGGAACCGCACGCGGCGTCAGTCCGCGCCAGGTCCAGACGATCCCGGCATAGATCACGCAGGCGAGCGTCATGTGGAAAGCAAGCCGATATTGCGACACGCTCACGCGATCGCTGAGGCCGGAATAGACCATCCACCAGCCGACGCCCCCCTGCAGCGCGCCCAGGCCGAACAACGTCCAA
>JAEWCJ010000391.1 GCA_023390695.1 Pseudomonadota bacterium
CATCAGCCGTGGCCCTCCTTCACCAGCGAGCCCGAAATGGCCTTGCGTTCCTTCAGCACAATCGAGGGCTGCCGCTCCGAAATGAGACCGCGGGGGCGCCACACCATCATGGCCACCATGCCGACGCCGAACAGCAGAAGGCGGTATTCGTTCGGATCGAAGCCCTCTCCGAAGATCACGGCCAGGAAGCCGAGATTGCGCAGGACCTCCGGACCGCCGACCAGGACGACGGCGGCGATCGCAACGCCGATCTGCGAGCCCATGCCCCCGAGCACCACGATCGCGAGGATGATGGCCGACTCGAGGAAGTTGAAGCTCTCGGGCGAGACGAAACCCTGCCGAACCGCGAAGAACGACCCGGCGATGCCGCCGAACATGGCCCCGAGGGCGAAGGCGGTGAGCTTCGTGTTCGTGGTATTGATGCCAAGCGACCGGCACGCGATCTCGTCTTCGCGCAAGGCTTCCCAGGCGCGGCCGATCGGCAGGCGCCGCAGCCTGATGGTCACGAAGGCCGTCAGCAATGCGAGGGCGAGGATGACGTAATAGAGGAAGATGGTGCGGTAGAGCGGTGTGAATTCGAAGCCGAATACCGCGGCAAAGCCATCTTCGTTGGCGTTGAACGGAATGCCGAAAAATGTCGGCCGCGGAATGCCGCTGATGCCGGCGTAACCGCTGGTGAAGTCCACCCAGTTGATCAGCACCAGGCGGATGATCTCGCCGAAGGCGAGGGTAACGATGGCGAGATAGTCGCCGCGCAGGCGCAGCACCGGAAAACCGAGCAGAATGCCCCAAAAGGCGGAGAGAATGCCGGCGAGCGGCAGCAGGACCCAGAACGAGAAGCCGAATGTCTTGGCGAGCAGGGCGTAGGAATAGGCGCCCACCGCATAGAAGGCGACGTAGCCGAGATCGAGCAGTCCGGCGAGCCCGACAACGATGTTCAGGCCCCAGCCGAGCATCACATAGATGAGGATCTGGATGCCGAAATTGTCGATCCATTTCACGGCGCCGCCGAAGCCGGTCGCCCAGACCACGATCACGGGGTAGGCGATGGCAACGCCAAGTGCGAAAGGCGTGAACCATCGGGCCAGGGTGGCGCGCACCGCCGCGCCCCTGAGGCTGGCTTTGTTTGCGCTCGTGCTGCGATGCGCGACCCAGGGACGCCAGAGCAGCGAAACGAACAGGCTGATCAGCACGACAAGGCCGACCAGCACCGCCAGCAGCAATGGCCGCGTTTCGAGCACCAGCTCGTTGCGCATGTTCTGGACGGTCTTGAAGCCGATCAGCGGCAGCAGAATGCCGAAGGCGACAAGGCCGGCGATGGTGGCGTCCTTGACCGCCTTCATGACATGCGCGCCGTGTTTCGGCGTGGATGTCTGCACAGCCATATCAGACTTTCTCAACTTCCGGCCGCCCCAACAGGCCCTGCGGCAGGAAGATCAGCACGATGGCAAGAATGGAGAAGGCGGCCACGTCCTTGTAGTCGAGCGAGAAATATGCCGACCAGAGGGTTTCGATCATGCCGATCAGAAGCCCGCCGATCACCGCGCCGGGAATCGATCCGATGCCGCCCAGCACTGCTGCGGTAAACGCCTTGATGCCGGGCACGAAACCGTCGGCGAAACTGACGACGCCGTAATACATCAGGTACATGGTGCCGGCGACGGCGGCGAGCGCCGCTCCCATCACGAAGGTGATGGAGATGGTGCGGTCGACATTGACGCCGACCAGCGCCGCCATTTTCTGGTCCTGTTCACAGGCGCGCTGCGCGCGACCGAGCGAGGTCTTGGCCACGACATACCAAAAGGCGGTGAGCAGCACCGCGGTCACCACCCAGATGATGATCTGGCGATAGGAGAGGGTGACCTGGTAGCCGTCGCGCTCCATGACCACGATGACGTTCTGGAAGAAGGGCGGAATCGACTTGTTGCGCGGACCCTGCGCGACCTGCACGAAATTCATCAGGAAGATCGACATGCCGATCGCCGAGATCAGCGGCGCCAGGCGGAACGAACCGCGCAGCGGCCGGTAGGCGACGCGCTCGATCGCCCAGCTGACCAGCGAGGTGATGAGCATGCCGACCACCAGAACGATGAACAGCGACAGAAAGACCGAACTGATGCCGAGCCAGGTTGCCAGAACAAGAACGGTGATCAGCGCGACAAAGGCCGACACCATGAAGACGTCGCCATGCGAGAAATTCACCATTCCGATGATGCCGAAAACCATCGTGTAGCCGATGGCGATCAGGCCATAGATCGATCCCAGCGTGATGCCGTTGATGATCTGCTGGACAAAGACTTCCATATATCCGACGCGCCTTCCCGCTCCCCTAAAACGCATTGCGCCCGGCCATGCCGCGGGAACATTGCGGACTCGCGGCACGAGCATTTTCTACCAGCGCCGCGTCAGTGCAGCAATGCATTCGCGCGCACCCCACGGGATCCGCGACGTCGCAGGGATTGGCGCGTTGGGTCATTCGTCAGGGGTTGTCAAGGCCACAGCACGGCGGCCGGGCAAAATTCCTCTCCTGCGGAACGCCGAAGCTGGCGCCAGCGTTGTGTCGGCGGGGCTAATTCCCAGGAGAGCCTAATGGGTAATCAGCAGCAGCAAGGTAATCCGAACCAGAAGCCCGGCCAGCAAACGCAACAGCCGGGTCAAGGCGGCCAGCAGGGCGGGCAGAAGCCCGGCCAGCAGCAGGGCGGGCAGCATGGCGGGCAAGGCCGCTGACATGATCTGACTTGTTGCCATGAGAAGATGCGGGAGCCCCGCCGGAGCGGGGCTCCCGTTTGATATGGAAAGCGTTGGCGGCTTGCACCGCGGCAATTATGCTCAGGCGCATGACCGCTCTCCCGCTTTTTCATCTCTACGGCGATCCGCCGGACGATCAGGCGTTCAATTTCATCCATGTCGAGACGATCGTGTCGCGGTCGTCGCTGCATGACTGGCTGATACGGGCGCATCGGCACCGCAATCTTTTCCAGTTCCTGCTGATCGAGAGCGGTGGCGGCGATATGATTTTCGAGACCTCGAAAGTGCCTTTCGCTGCGCCGGTGGCTTTTTTCGTTCCGCCCAATGTGGCGCACGGTTACTGTTTCCACCCGGATGTAACGAACGGCTGGATCGTCAGTTTTACCGAGGACGTCGCCGTTGCCATGGGCGAGCGGGAGGCGGTGGCGCAATTGCGCGCGATCGCGACGGAACCTCGTATTCCGCTTGCCAGCGAGGATGACGTTCGGCGGCTGTCCCACCTCTGCAGCAGCCTCCACCGGGAGGGATTGCTGGCTCGCACCGGGTACCGGCTGGCCATGCGTGCGCTGCTTGCGCTGCTCGCGGTCGAAATCGGACGCAGTGCCGAAAACCGCACCCGCGACGACAGCATCACGCTGTCGCTGGCCGATGCGACGCTTGAGGTGTTTCAACGCCTGGTGGAAGACAATTTCCGTCAGCAGCGTCAGATCGGCTTTTACGCCGATGCGCTCTCCATGACGGCTGACCGCCTGAACGATCATGTGAAGCGTGCGACCGGGGTGTCTGCCGGCCATCTCATCCGGCAGCGGATTCTCACTGAAGCCAAGCGCGAGCTGGTTTTCACGGTGCGGGCGATTCACGATATCGCCTACGATCTGGGATTTACCGATCCGTCGCATTTCGCGCGCTTTTTCCGCAAGCAGACCGGCGTGACCCCGCAGGATTTCAGGGCCGGAGCCGGTCAGCCGTCGTAAGCGCGGCAGAGGCGGCTACGCTGTTGCGGAATCCTGCGCCGACGCCGGCCGTGCTTCCGAGGCGGATTTGCCGATCGCCGCATTCACGCGTGGCATGACCTCTTCCGCCATCAACTGCATGGAGCGCTTGGCCAGCGCAGGATCCACCCAATCCATCCCGGCATAGACGATCTCGCCGAAATCGCCGATCTGTTCGCGCAATGCGAGAATACGATCCACCACCTTGTTGACCGAGCCGTGGATCACGAGCTGATCCATCACGAAGTCATGGGTGATTTCGTCGTCGGGCTGATCCTTGTGCTCCTTGAAGACGAACAGGCGTTTGCTGCGGATGAGCTTCGCGTGCATCTGCTGGAAATAGAAGCGATAGGGGCTGGCCTCGTCCTCGCGCGCATAGCGCGCCGCGATCCTGTCGTCGTCCGCAACGAAGATGTTGCGCGCGACGCGCCAGTCCGCAGTATTCGCCCTGGCGCCGACCTCGGCCTTGCCCTTGCTGTAATTCTCCCAATGCGACTTGAGGTGCATGGCCAGCAGGAAGTTCGCGGAAATAGGGTGGAAGTCGCGTTTTCCCATCTGAATAACACCGGGAGAAAACGGAGAAAGAACTGTTCCGACGATTTCCGGCCGCGGCTGCTGATAGGGTTTGCCCATATAACCGACGCCGAGATGCAGGGCGCTGGTCTTGGCCGTGGAAACCTTGAAGCGATTGTCGGGAAAATCAATGTCGTAGGGTGGATCGCGCTCCCAGATCGCCAGGATGACGTCGATCGCTTCGGCGAAAATCTTGTTGCGGTCTTCGTCGAGCATGCCGAGAGCTTCGGCATCGGAAGTGAGGGCGCCGGGGCTGATGCCGAAGATGAAGCGTCCTTCGGCAAGGTGATCGAACATCGCCGCTTGCACGGCGGTGAGCACCGGATGCTTCTGCGACAGATTGGAGGTGCCGGTGGCGAGCTTGATCTGTTTCGTGTCCGGGATCAGCGTCGCATGGAACAGCATGCTGTTGGTGATCGGCTCGCAGCGGTCGGTCAGATGCTCGCCGACGAATGCATCGTAAAAGCCGAGCTGGTCGGCCAGTATGATTGCCTCCCGGTCTTCCTTGAGCGTCTCGGTCCAGTTGCGATGCAGCGGGTGCACCGGCATCGTGAAATAGCCCAGACGCATGACGTGACCTCCATTCTTCATTTTTCTTAAAATAGGGGCGCCCGATCGGTCGGACCGGGCGCCCAATGCTTAGTTTAGCAGACCGGGGCAGGTTGTTCGCAAGTGCTTTGCATGCTCAGCGCATGATCTCTCGCGATCAATCCGCGCTATCTGGCTTTGCCAAGCTCCGCAATGATCTCGCCAGCTTCCTTGAAGGCATGATTGGCGGCCGGCACGCCGCAATAGATGGCCTGCTGGATGATGATCTCCTTGATGTCGTCGGCGGTGAACCCGCCTTCGACCAGCGCCGCGCGCACATGCATGCGGAATTCCGCCCATTTGTCGAGCGCCAGCATGGTTCCGATCACCAGCACCCGTCGGGTGCGTTCGTCGTAATGCGGGCGGGTCCAGACTTCGCCCCAGGCGTAACGCGTAATGAAGTCCTGGAATTCCTCGTTAAACGGCGTCTTGCCGGCATTGGCGCGATCCACCCAGTCATTGCCCAGGACCTTGCGGCGCCGCGCCATGCCTTTGTCGTAGCGTTCTGTCTCGTCCATGACGCACCTCGCGCGGTTTATTTTGATGCCAGGAAGTCGAGCACTGTTTTGGTATAGACTTCCGGCTGCTCGACATTCGCAATATGCGCGGCTTCGATCACGAAAATTTCCGCGCCGGGAATGTTCGACTTGATGTATTCGCCGGCCTCGACCGTTGTGGCGGGATCGTATTTGCCTGCGATGACCAGCGTCGGCGCCTTGATCTTCGGCAGCAGGTCGCGGTGATCCATCGCGGCAATGGCTTCGACGCACCCGATATAGCCTTCAATGGGTGTTGCGACGAAATTGTCGCTCATCCATTTCATCGTATCCGGCGAGCGGTCACGAAATTCCTTGGTGAACCAGCGTTCCATGTTGCCGGGTACGATCGCAGCCAGGCCCTTTTCGCGGATGAGCTTGATGCGGTCCATCCACGGCGTCTTGTCGGAATAGTAGCAGGTGGTGTTGGAGAGGATCAGCTTCTGGATGCGGTCGGGAGCATTGGCGCCAAGCCATTGCCCGACCATGCCGCCCATGGAGAGACCGCACCAGTTGATAGACTTGATGCCGAGCCCGTCGATGATCGAAATGACGTCGCGGCCCAGACGCTCCATGCTGTACGGGCCTTTCGGCGCTCCGGACTTGCCGTGACCGCGGCGGTCGTAACGCACCAGGCGGAACTTCTCGGCCAGGGCCTTCGCCTGCGGATCCCACATATGCAGATTGGTGCCGAGCGAGTTTGACAGCATCAGCGCCGGCGCATTGTCCGGACCCTCGACCTGGACATTGAGTGGGCAGCCATCGTCGGCGTTGATAACGGGCATGAAGTCCTCCAGACTTGGTTGTTAACGGTGCTGCCGCTAGGAGCGGTTGCCGCCGGCGGACGTCACCAGGCGGTCGATCAGCGTTTGTGCGATTCCCTGATAACTGAGGGGATCGAACAGCTTCGGCAGTTCAGCCGCAGGGATATGGGCGGTGACGCGGGTGTCATGCAGCAGCACGTCTTTCAGGCTCCGCTTTTCAGCGTGGGCGCGCTTGCTGGCATCCTCGATCAGCTTGTGCGCGACCGACTTGCCGAGTTTCTCGGCGAGACGAAACGCGATCGCCTCGGCCATGATCTGTCCGCCGGTCAGGTCGAGATTGTGCTTCATGCGCTCGACGTCGACATCGAGCCCTTCGGCAATATCGACAATGGCGGCCAGCGCGCCGGAAGTGACCAGACACAGAGCTGGGAAGGTCGGCCATTCCGCCGCCCATGTACCGGCGGCGCGTTCGTGCTCCTGGATTTCGGCGGCCAGCAACGTCGCGCAGAGTTGCGGGGCGATGGCTGCGGCCGCGAGTGCGGAGGCGGCGGCAACCGGATTGCGCTTGTGCGGCATGGTGGAGGAGCCGCCACGGCCTTCGCCGGCCGGCTCGAAGGCTTCGCCGACTTCGGTCTGCATCAAGAGCGACACATCGCGGGCGATCTTGCCGCATGTCCCGGCCAGGATGGTAAAGGCCGATGCGATCTCGGCAAGACGATCGCGATGGGTGTGCCAGGGTGCGTCGGGGAGGCGAAGCTTCAGCTCCCGCGCCAGCCCCTCGGCGACATCCAGGCCGCGTTCGCCAAGAGCGGCGAGGGTACCGGCGGCGCCGCCGAATTGCACTACCAGTGCCTCTTCACGCAGTCTCGCGAGGCGGTTCCGTGAGCGCGCCAGCGCGGCGCCATATCCGGCGAGCTTGAGGCCGAACGGCATCGGCAATGCCTGTTGCAGCCAGGTGCGGGCGACGGTCGGGGTGTGCCGGTGCTTCTCGGCGAGAGTGGTGAAACCTGAAATCGCGCGGTCGAGTTCGCTCGTCAGCGCATCAATTGCCGCCCGCAATTCAAGCACCAGCGCGGTATCGATGATGTCTTGGCTGGTCGCGCCCCAATGCACATAGCCGGCCGCCTCGGCATTGTTTTTCTTCACTTCGGCGGTCAGGGCCTTGACCACCGGGATGGCCAGATTGCCGGCGGAGACAGAGGCCTCGGCCAGTGCTTTGATGTCGAATAAGTTCGCATGACAGGCCTTGGCGATCGGCTCCGCAGCGCCAGCAGGAATCACTCCGAGTGCCGCTTCCGCCCGCGCCAGAGCGGATTCGACATCCAGCATCCGCTGTAGCCGGGCTTCATCGGCGGTGATCGCACGCATGGCCGCGCTCGAAAAGAGCGGAGCCAACAGGGAGGAGGGGATGAGCGGACTGGTCATGATGGGGATGCGGTGTGAGGGGCGCGGCCACACTAAGGGCAGACAGGCCGTCCGCCAAGTCACACGCCGCGGCGGGGAGGGCTAGGCACCCAACGCATAGCTCGACGATTGCCGTTCACCGGAAAATTGGAGATACCGGCGTCATGTTTGATCTCACCCTGTCCTTCGATAACGGCCCCGAGCCGGAGGTGACGCCGCTTGTGCTGGATATCCTTGCGCGCCGCGGGATTAGGACGACCTTCTTTGTCATCGGTCAGAAGCTTGCCGATCCCAGGCGCCGGGTGCTGGCAGAGCGAGCGCATGCCGAGGGCCACTGGATCGGCAATCATACCTGGACGCATTCGGTGCCGCTCGGCGAACGGCGGACCCCCGGCCTCGCCGAAGCCGAGATCGGACAGACCCAGCGGGCGATCGGCGCGCTTGCGCATGCCCACAGGTTTTTCCGCCCCTTTGGCGGCGGAGGGAATCTGGATCGGCGTCTGCTGAATCCGGATGTCGTCGAGTTTCTACAAACCGGCCGCTTCACCTGCGTTGTGTGGAATGCGTTCC
>JAEWCJ010000411.1 GCA_023390695.1 Pseudomonadota bacterium
GAATGAACCCGCCATAGCCGGCGGGCGCGCCCGCCGGCGGCTTCAGGCCGGCTTCCGAGAGCAAAGCGGCGGCGAGGCTCGAGGGTCCTTGCGTGTATCCGCCGCGCTCGATCACCAGCGCCGTCGCATAGGGTCCGCGCGGCAAGGACGCGAGCCGCGCACGCGCGGCGTCGAGTTCGGCGACGAGTGTCTCGCCGCGTTCCTGATGACCGAGAATCCTGGCCATGTCCCGGATCTGCGTCCGCGCATTCTCGATGCCGGTGACGAAACCGGTTTCGACAACGCGCATGCCCTGCGCCGCCAGCATCCGCCGCGTCACCGAACGATCGTTGGGACCGGTGAAGACCAGATCGGGCTGCAATGCGATGGTTGCTTCCGCCTGCCAGTCGAGTCTTCGGAAGGCGCGGGCCTTGTCTGCCACAACCGACAAGGCCGGGTCGGCGGCATAAGGCGACAGACCGGCAATCTGCTCGGGATCGGCCAGAGCCAGCACCAGCTGATCCGCGCACAGGTTGAACGACACCACCCGGCGCGGCGCATCGCCCGCCGCCAAAGCGGGCGTCGACGCAATCGCAAGCAGCAATAGCATTATCCGTGTCATACGGGCATAGTCGCGCGCCAAATCCAGGGACCGCCAATCAGATATCACACGCCCTATCATCGATGTCAGCCGTCACAATCAAAAGCACCCGTCTGGTCCTGTGGCTCGCAGTCCTCATCCTCGGCCTGATGCTGGTCTCGCTGATGGTCGGGCCCGCCGGCCTGTCGCCGCGCGATGCGTTGTCGGCCTTGATCTCCGGCGAGGGGCCCGCCGGGGTCATCGTGCGCGAGATCCGGCTGCCCCGGACGCTGCTCGCAGTGCTGATCGGCGCGACGCTGGGATTGTCCGGCGCAGCCTTGCAGGGCCTGCTTCGCAATCCGCTCGCCGAGCCCGCTTTGTTCGGAGCGCCGCAAGCTGCCGCGGCCGCCGCCTCGCTCGTGATCGCTTTCGGCTTCGCGTCCGCAACTTCGCTCGCGGTGCCGCTCGCCGGCATCTGCGGTGCGCTCGTCTCGGTCGGCGGACTGGTGGCGATTGCAGGCCGCCGCGCCAGCCTCACCGTCATCCTGCTTGCGGGTCTTGCGCTCGCCAGTTTCGCGGGAGCGGCGACGGCGCTCATTCTCAACCTCGCGCCCAATCCCTTCATCGCGCTCGAAGTCGCCTTCTGGTTGCTGGGCTCGCTGGAGGATCGCAGCAGCGATCATCTTGTCATTGCCGCGCCGTTTCTCGTCGCAAGCTGGATCATGCTGTTTGCCAATGCGCGCAGCTTCCGGGCGCTGACGCTGGGAGAGGATGCTGCCGCCTCGCTCGGCGTCGATCTGGTGCGCACACGGTCGATGGTGGTGGCCGGCGTTGCACTCGGCGTCGGCGCGGCGGTCGCCGTCGCCGGCTCGATCGGATTTGTCGGCCTCGTCGCCCCGCATCTGGTGCGGCGGGCGGTGAATTCCGATCCGGCACGGGTGATGCTGCCGGGTGCGCTGGCCGGCGCGGCACTGCTGCTCGCCGCCGATATCGCGGTGCGTATCATTCCGGCCGCGATCGAACTGAAAGTGGGCGTGGTCACCGCCCTTATCGGCGTGCCGTTTTTCCTGATGATGATTTTCGGCGAGCGGCGTGAACTGGAAGGAGCGCCGACATGACCGACGCCATCCTTCAGGCCGAACGGCTTTCGGTGCACCTCGATCGCAAGCTGGTCGTGAACGATGCCTCGCTCGCTTTGCGGCCCGGTCAGTTCTCCGTCCTGGTCGGGCCGAACGGCGCCGGCAAGACGACGCTCATGCGCGCATTGGCGGGGCTGTTGCCGGCAGAGGGCTCTGTCCGTCTCGACCGCCGGCCCTTGTCCGACTTCTCCTCGCGCGAGCGCGCCCAGCGCATCGCTTATCTGCCGCAGGGCAATGCCTTCCATTGGCCGATGCCGGTCGAACAGATCGTGGCGCTGGGCCGCTATCCGCATGGCGATCCGTTCTCGCCGCCCACCGATGCGGACAGACATGCGGTTGCGCATGCGCTTGCGGTCACCGGCACGCAGGACCTTGCGCACCGGCCGGTCACGCATCTGTCAGGCGGTGAAAAGGCCCGCGTCGCACTTGCGCGGGCGCTGGCGACCGAGGCGAATGTGCTGCTCGCCGACGAGCCGATCGTGTCGCTGGATCCGCGGCACCAGCTTGTGGTGATGGACCTGCTGCGCGAACAAGCGCACAAAGGCAGAGCCGTGCTTGCGGTCGTGCATGATCTGGCGCTGGCGGCGCGCTATGCCGATCGCGTGATCCTGATTCAGGACGGCCGGGTGTCACCCGATGCCGGACCGCACGACGCGCTCACCGCGGAGCGCATTGCCGCCGTCTTCGGTGTCGAAGCCACCATCATCGAATTCGACAGGGATCGCATTCCGCTGGCGCGGCGGGCGCTGTAAAGCTCACGCCGCGCAGATGGAAAAGATGGCCTGCAGCCCGGCAATGCGACTTGCTGAGCTAAATTTTCTGCGGTTCCGGCTCGCTGTTCGCCGCGACCGGGCGCGGGATGGCTGCAATCATCGCTTTGGCCATTTCGTGCTCCCCCAGGATCACCTGGCTCGCGCCATGCTTGAGCAGATGCTCGCTCTCGGCTTCCGAATGCGCGCGAGCGATGATCGACAACGCGGGGTTGAGGTCCCTCGCCTGTCTCACCACCTGACCGCCTTCGAAAGCATCCGGGATCGCCACCAGCAGACACGAGGCACCCTTGAGATTCGCCGCGTTGATGACCTCGGGATCAGCGGCATTGCCGATGATAGTCTCCGTTCCACGTTCCTTGAGCTTGGACGCGTTGTCCGCATTATCCTCGATCACCAGGAGTGGTGTGCCGGCTCCCGTCACCACCGGACTGATGAACTGGCCAACGCGGCCGTGTCCGATCAGGACGACGTGATCGCTCAGCGCCGTAACCGGCAACGGAGCCCTGCTGGGCCCGTGCAGTCTTTTCTCCGCTGCACTCTCGGAAGCAGGCATTGCCGTCCCGGCCTCCTTGATTTCGGCACGGGCGGTCCACCAGTCCAGCGCCGCGAACAGAAGCGGATTGAGCAGGATCGACAGTATGGCGCCGGCGAGAATCAGATCCCGGCCGCGCTCCGGCAATAGCGACAACGCGACGCCGAGACCGGCCAGGATGAATGCAAACTCGCCGATCTGAGCGAGGCTCGCCGAGATGGTGAGCGCCGTCGATTTCGGATGTCCAAAAAGCCGCACGATGGCGTAAGCCGCAACCGATTTGCCGAACACGATGATGAGCAGGGTGGCCAGAACCGGACCGATGTCGCGCACGACGATCATGGGATCGACCAGCATGCCGACGGACACGAAGAACAGCACCGCAAATGCATCACGCAGCGGCAATGTCTCGTTGGCGGCGCGCTGGCTCAGTTCG
>JAEWCJ010000067.1 GCA_023390695.1 Pseudomonadota bacterium
CGATAAAGCGGGGCGAAGACGATTGCGGCTACGATGCCCCAGAGCACCGCACCGAAGTAGGGCCATATGATGTAACCGAATGCGAGCGAGGTCCCGACGAGGAGCCACAGAAATGCTTGGTCCTCTATTGTGCGCATTCGGGTCTCCACGATGCTCCAACAGAGGCGCAGCGGCCTGCCGAACATTCATACATCCTTCTGCTGAAAGACTGGTAAGGCGCGCCGACGCTCAGCGGCACCGCCCATTCAGGACGCATGGCTTGCAACACTCAGGCGACGCAGCACCCATTTTCGAGTTTCGGCGTACCATAGCACCATGCTTCCCATCAGCGCGCATAGAAGCCATTGATCGAGCGACAGAGGATTGGTGCCGAAAGCGACGTTAAGCGGCGCGACATGGACCACCGCCACCTGCAGCACGACGGCGAAAACGACAGCGCCCCAAAGCCAGCGATTGCCGAACAGGTTGATAAAGGCGCTCACTGTCTCGGACCGCGCGCTGAAGCAGTTGAACAGCTGCGCGAAGACCAGCACGGTGAAGCCGGCCGTGCGCGCCTCGGCCAATGTGTGGTTGCCTTCAATCAATCCCGCCGGCAGATAAAAATCGATGGTGAGCAGGGTGGCCACCGCCATCACCAGCCCGATCTCGATGACACCCCTCCACATCGGGCTGTCGATCGCACGCTCGCCGGCGCGGCGCGGTGGCCTCGCCATGACGTCCTCCGTTTCCGGGTCCACGCCCATCGCGAGCGCGGGACCGGAATCGGTGATCAGATTGATCCAGAGGATTTGCGTGGCGAGCAGCGGGGCGATCAGGCCCTGGCCGCTACTCCCACCGTCCAGCCCAATCACGCCGGCGCCGACGACGCCGAAAAACACCGTCAGCACCTCACCCATGTTCGAGGAGAGGAGATAGCGCAGGAACTTCCGGATATTGTCGAAGATCGCGCGGCCCTCGCGGACCGCCGCGACGATGGTGGCGAAATTGTCGTCCGCCAGGATCATCTTGGCGGCTTCCTTCGTAACCTCGGCGCCGGTGATGCCCATCGCAATCCCGATATCCGCCGATTTCAGCGCCGGCGCGTCGTTCACACCGTCTCCGGTCATCGCGACCACATTGCCATCGGCTTGCAAGGCATCGACGATGCGCAGCTTGTGGACGGGCGCCACCCGGGCATAGACGGTTGTCTTCCGCACAGCGGCGGCAAGGGCGCTTTCGTCCAGGCTATCCAGGTCGGCGCCGGTCAACACCCTTGCGTCCGGACCGGCGATGCCGAGCATGGCGGCGATGCGAGCCGCGGTGCGCGGATGATCGCCGGTAATCATCATGACGCGGATGCCCGCACGATGCGCCTCAGCGATCGCCAGGGCGGCTTCCTCGCGCGGCGGATCGATGATGCCTACGATACCGACGAAGATCAGGTCCTGTTCGAGACCCTCCCCCGGGGCTACACTTTCCTCCTCCGCAAGTGGCCGGTATGCAACGGCAAGCGTGCGCAGCGCCTCGCCTGAAAGGCGTTCAACGTCGCCCAGCGCTTCAGCGCGACGAGCGTCGTCAAACGATACGATATCCATGCCGACCCGAACGCGGCTGCACCGGCCGATCAACACATCGGGTGCTCCCTTCGTGATGATGACCAGTTCGCCTTCATGTTCGAGGTCGCGCTCGATGCTCGACATCATCTTGCGGTCGGAACTGAACGGGATTTCCGTGACGCGCTCGAAGCGCTTCTTTCGGCGGTTATCGATACCGAGTTTCCTTTCCGCCACCAGAAACGCCGCTTCAGTGGGATCGCCCTGAATTTCCCACGTCCCGTCTTGCGTTTGCCGAAGGTCGGCATTGCTCGCGAGACTTCCGCCGCTAAGCACCACGATATGCTCGGCCCTTGCGGCGGCGCCCAGCGGTGTGTGGTTCACTGTCTCGATCCGGCCCTGCGGCGCGTAGCCGACACCGGTGACGCTGCTATCTCCGGAGGCTGTCACTATGCGCTGGATCGTCATTTCCGAGCGCGTCAACGTCCCCGTCTTATCCGAACAGATGACCGTGGCCGCACCGAGGGTTTCGACAGAGGACAGGTTCTTTACTACGGCCTTGTGGGCCGCCATGCGTTGAACGCCGAGCGCCAGCACCAACGACAGGATTGCCGGCAAGCCCTCAGGGACGGCCGCGACAGCGAGTGAAACACCGAGCAGCAGCACGTCAACGACATCGCCGACATCATCGATCGGCGACAAGATCAGGATCGTCGCCACCACGATTGCAGCAATGACGACCACGGCGACACCCAGCATTCGTCCGATAAGTGCCACCTCCCTCTGAAGCGGCGTTGCCCCTTCCTGGGTTTCGTCGAGCATCGTGGCGATCGCGCCCATTTCGGTACGCATGCCGGTCGCGGTCACGACCGCGCGGCCGGTTCCCTGGACGACAGCCGTGCCTTTGAAAACCATCGGCGTCCGCTCCGCGAGCGGTGCTGGAACTGGTAAAGGTTTCGGATCTTTCAGCACCGCTTCGCTTTCGCCTGTGAGCGACGCTTCCTGAACGCTGAGCGCGGTTGCGGCGAGAAGCCGTGCGTCCGCGCCCACGGCATCGCCTTCTTCAAGGAGCAACACGTCACCCGGAACCAGTTCAGCGCTCGGAACCCGCCGGCGCTCGCCATCACGAAGAACCGATGACGTCACCGCCGTCATCCGGGCCAAGGCAGCGACGGCGTTGGCGGCCTTTCGTTCCTGGGTAAAGCCAAGTGCTGCGTTGAAAAAGATGACAGCTGCGATCACGACTGCATCGACAGGCCAGCTCTGATGGCCCTCGATCAGCCAGGCCGCAGTCGCCACAGCCACCGCGGCGAGCAGGAGATACGTCAAAGGATCAGCAAATTGCGCCAGGATACGTCGCCAGAGCGGTCGTTGCACCCTCTGCCGCAACTCGTTGGGGCCATACTGCTCCTGACGCCGCGAGACCTCCGCTGTTGTAAGGCCGACAGCGGGGTCGACGCCAAGCGCGTGCGCAACCGCGTCGGAAGATTCGAAAGAAGGATCACCCGTCATGGGCGCAAAAGTTTGCACGATCATTCCAACATCTCTGCGGGTTACCATTAGCGGCAATGCAGTCCGCAGTTGGTCGTGTCCCCGCCCTTCTTTGCAGAAACGTTGTACAACAATATGATCTTCGAGCCTCTGTCAGCCAGCGACCAGCTTCCTGGCGGCCAAAGCTTTGAGAGCGACCCGGGTTGCCGGCGCCGGCTTCGAATTCAATGTCCGTCCCGCCAGCCAGGAAGATGAGGTGGGATTGCGGATTTCGGTACGCATATTGTGCGCAAGGACTTGCGGTTTCGCTTCCGGACCACGTCGAGGGAGGTAACAAAAATTCTGGTCTCGCTAGTGAGCCATGAACAATTGAACCGGAGGTTGGTCGAGCAAGGAACTCGTGACCCCGCCAAGGATTGCCTGCCTGAAACGCGAATGTACGAATGCGCCCATGACGATCGTGTCGATCTCCTCTTCCGCCACGAAAAGGCGCAGCCGTTCGGCTACGTCACGCCGCTCGGCCACAAGGGTAGCAAGCTTGCAGTCAATGCAATGCAGGGCCAGATAAGTGGCAAGGTCTGATCCAGGTGCCATGCGCGAGAGATCCTTCTCCCCCGTCACCGTGACGGCCACGACCATCGACGCGGCGGCAAGAAGCGGCAACGCATCCCGGACTGCACGCGCACAGCGAGCGCTGCCGTCCCAGGCGACGACAATCCGTTGCGGTGATGCCGCGCCGCCATGAGGAGGCACGAGTAGCACAGGCCTTCCGCTATCGAACAAAACACCTTCGGCAGCCTCCCGGAGAGCCGCATCGGCGGCATCGACCGCATCCAGCACTGTGATGTCGTTGACCCGCGCTATATGGACGAATCGGTACGACCCTGTCTCGAACGGGGAGTGCGGATGCTCGGCAACAAAATCAACGCCTGCCCGCGCGATCACCTTGCCGGCCGCATGCGTTGCGGCGGCACTGAGCGTTTCTAGCCTTGCACTCTCAGCCTCCAGCCAGCCAACTGCTCTAGCATTGGATATCGGCAAGGGTTCACTGATAGATGGTGCGAAGACGTAAAGCGAAACCACGGCCTGGGAGCGCTGGGCTATCGCGATCGCGGCTTTCAGGGCCGGCGTTTCGACCCTCTCACCGCCTGGAATGCCGACCAGAATGGATTTGAACGGTCCTGTGGACATCCTGGGATGCGTCGTTGCACCTTGTCTCATTTTGATCCGGGCTCCCAATGCTTGCAATAACGGTATTGACCTGTCCCGAGATTGCGACAAATTCTAACCTGTAAGCTGGATTCCGCAGCCAATACTTGCAAGGCCGAGCAGGGTCATTTGCCGCTGGCGAGGAAACCCGTGCCGAAAAAGACTGTAGTTCGGTTTTGACCGCTCACAAACTTGCCTCGCATTGATGCGACCTTGAAAACCGTTCCGGTCAAGGTGGGAATTCGTGTCAGGGATTGAGGCAGACATGGCGGCCAACGAAACGAGGGACCGCTGCCCTCCCACTATTCGAGAACCAGAATTTCCACGAGGCCGCGACGATATCGCTTCTCGTTTTGCTTCACAAAGATTTCGCGCCCCAGAAAGCTATAGCGTAAATGTAGTGATCATCACTATCGGTCGCGGCCCGCCAAGCGCCACCATTTTTGCAATAAACTTGATGCGTTACAGGTTTCAGCGGCGACTGAGCATCGAACCTTCGCACCCACGAAGCGAACCTGCCCACTGCCTGCCGCCACCCTAGAACGTCGGTACGGGATGGACCCGGCAGTCGTATCGTCGAGTGCTATTGTGCTTGATATGCTCGGCGTAGAAGTTGATCATGGAATCAGCGGCGAGGAACGCCGAGACGACATCAGGGGGTATGCTGCAGAAGTGACGGGCGTCCTCCCTGAGCTGCATGATCATGTACTGCTTCTCGGCGCTGTAACAGACGCGCGTTATTCCGATACTTGGGTTAACGTCGCGGCAGTCGAAGGCGCTCGCCGGGACACATTGCCCGGATTTCGGACAGAGCTGGTCCTCAGCCTGAGCGGGCCAGGTCAAGAGCCCTGACACGGAGAGCATGAGCAACAGCCAGAGCACCAGCCGCCACAATCCCTGCTGCACATAGACAGGTGACTTGCCGTAGCCGTCCATTGTCATCCCCCCAGCCCATCACAGGCTATCCCATTTGGAATGAACGTAAACAGCAACTCCTACCGCTG
>JAEWCJ010000070.1 GCA_023390695.1 Pseudomonadota bacterium
CGCCAAGGCCGCCGGTTTCCGTGAGCAAGGTTTTGCGCGCCGTGGGATCGGCAGGATCGTAGGCTGCATGAGCGCCAGCCTTGAGCGCCGCGTCGCGTTTGGCCGGGTCGATGTCGGCGACGAGCGGGGCCGTGCCGAACATGGCGCGCGCCAGCATCAGCCCCATCAGGCCAACACCGCCCATCCCGATGAGCAAGAGCGGCCCGCGCTTGGCGCGCTCCGCAACACGCTTCAGCGCTGCGTAGGCGGTCAGGCCGGAACACATGAGAGCTCCAGCGAAAGCTGGCGCCAACGGCGCAAAATCGAGCAAGTAACGCGGATGTGGAACGAGAACGTGCGTCGCGTACCCGCCGTCGGCGTAGATGCCGAGATGACGGGGCGCCGAGCAGAGATTTTCTTCCCCCGCCTTGCAGGCGCCGCACGTTCCGCAGCCGATCCAGGGGTATATCGCGACGTCTCGCCCGGCTGCAATGTCTGCCTCCGGCCCCGCCGCTTCGACGACGCCCGCGATTTCATGGCCGAGCGTGAAGGGCAGCGTCCGGCCCGCGGTGACGTCGAGTTTCTTGTCGCCGGCGAGTGAGAAATAGCCGTCCTGCATATGAATGTCGGAGTGACAGACACCGCAGCGGCTTACGCGCACCAGCACTTCGGTGCCGCGCGGTGCCGGACAATCGACAACGGTTTCGCATAACGGCGCGCCATAGGCGGTGAGCGATTGCCGGATCAGCCGGGTCATTCTGCCATGCTAGCCGATAATGCGCGGGCAAGGCGTACAAAACCCGCAATATCGACATTCTCGGCGCGTTCCGTTTCCGCGATGCCGGCTTCCGCCAGAAGCGGTAATGGATCGCGGCCCAGCGATTTCAGGCTCTGCCGCAACATCTTGCGGCGCTGACCGAAGGCGGCCTCGGTCACGCGCTCAAGCGCGCGCCGCTCGCAGGGCAGAGGCTGTGTTCGCGGCACCAACTCGACCACTGACGAAGTAACCTTGGGCGGCGGCACGAAGGCGCTTGGTGCGATGTCGAACAGGATTTTCGGCTGCGTGCGCCATTGCGACAGGACGGAAAGGCGTCCGTAGCCCTTCGAGCCGGGCTCGGCGACCAGACGCTCGGCCACCTCGCGCTGAAACATCAGGACAAGCCGGTCGTAGAAGGGCGGCCATGGCTCGGCGGTCAACCATCCGACGAGCAGCGCCGTTCCGATATTGTAGGGGAGGTTGGCGACAATGCGCGTCGCTTCGCCGGTCAGATGCGGCCGTGGATCGAAATCCAACGCATCGGCCTCGAAGATCTCGAGCCGTCCCGGGTAGCGAGCTGCGATCTCCTGCAATGCGGCAATGGCGCGACGGTCGCGCTCAATCGCAATGACCCGTTTTGCTCCCGAAGCCAACAAGGCGCGGGTCAGTCCGCCGGGGCCAGGGCCGACTTCAATGACGGTGACGTCCTCGAGCGGGCCGGCGGCGCGCGCAATCCGCGAGGTCAGATTGAGGTCGAGCAGAAAATTCTGCCCCAGCGACTTCTTGGCGATGAGGTCGTGCTTGCGGATCACCTCACGCAGCGGCGGCAGGTCGTCGATGGTACTCATTGAGAAGCCGCGGTGGAGGAGGCCACATTGGCGGCCAGGCGTGCTGCCAGCCGCAAGGCCGCGGCCAGACTTTCCGGGCTGGCTTTGCCGGTACCGGCAATATCGAAGGCCGTCCCGTGATCGGGCGATGTACGGATGAATGGCAGGCCGAGCGTGACATTCACGCCGTGATCGAAGGCGATCGTCTTGATCGGGATCAGTGCCTGATCGTGATACATGCATAGCGCCACGTCGTAGCTCGTGCGGGCCGCTGCATGGAACAGGGTATCTGCCGAGAGCGGGCCGCGTGCATCGATCCCTTCCGCCTTCAGCGCGGCCACTGCCGGCGCAACGACCAGCGCATCTTCTCGGCCTATCGTTCCGTTCTCGCCGGCATGCGGATTGAGCCCCGCGACCGCGAGGCGGGGATTGGGAACACCGAAACGGGACGCGAGATCGCGGGCCACGATCCGGCCGGTCTCGACAATCAATTCCTGCGTCAGTTGCGTCGGCACATCCCTGATCGGGATATGGATGGTGACGGGGACGACCGCGAGATGCTCGCTCCATAACATCATGACGGGATGCGCTCGCTCGCCGATTATCTCGTGCGAGAGGCGGGCAAGATATTCCGTATGTCCCGGGTCGCTGAACCCCGCCGCATACAGAACCGACTTTGCAATCGGATTGGTGACGATCGCCGCGGCGCGGCCTTGCGCCACGTCGGTTGCAGCACGGCGGATGGCGGCAATGACGGCGGGAGCATTGGACGGGTCGGGCTTTCCGGGCCTCACAATGACGGATTGCTCGAGCGCGACGACGGGAAGCGCCCTCTCGAACACGTCGATCGCGTGTCCGGGCTCAACGCTCTTCAGCGGAATTTGAAGGCCGAGCAGGGCGGCGCGCTCAGCCAGACATTGCGGATCGCCGACAATATAGAAGGCCGGGAGGTTAAATTCCGTGCGGTATTGCCAGCAACGAAGCGCAATGTCCGGACCTATCCCCGCGGGCTCGCCCATGGTCAGGGCGAGCGGAAGCCGCGGAATATTGGAAGTCGGATACGCGGTGTGCTGGCGCATCCTGAAGGGTCACCGATATTCGATCATCGCGCCCGCGCGAAGTTCCTTGAGAAAGGTGTCGCCCTGTTCCTTGAAGCGCTCGGAAAACATTTCCTCGCGTACCTGGCGTTTGCCGGGAGTTTCGGAGGCGGTTTCTTTCCGCTCGCAGACGGCGAACATTTCGACGCCGGAAGTCGTCACTTCGGGCGGCGTGAGTCTGCCAATCTCGATCTTGTTGAGGTTCTCCCGCAATTGCGGGGAGAGGTCCGCAGAGTTACGCCGGATCGGATCGCGCACGGCCACATCGCGAAGGGCACGGGCAAAGGGGACGCCGGTTTTACAGTCCTGAAAACGCGCCCGGAGGGCGTCGGCTTCCTTCTTCCGGGTCTCGACCAGAGCGGCGGACGAGCCGCGGGGAATGACAAGGATGATCGGACGCAGGACATATTCGTGACCGATGTCCTTGCCGTCGGACTTCTTGCCCAAAGCGTCGAAAATATCCTTTTCGCCGACCTGCAGGCGAGAGGCGAATTTTCCGCGCACGATCTGGTTCCAGGCGATGTCGGCGCGAAGCTTGGCCTTGAGGGTGTTGGGGTTGAGGCCGCCGGATTGCAGGCCTTTCGCGAAGCCCTCGGCAGTGGTCCCCGAGCTGCGGGCGATATTGGCAAAGGCGTTGTCAACCTCGGTGTCGGAAACCGTCATGCCGTACCGCTTGCCGACCTGAATCTTCAATTTGTCGCCGATCAGTTCTTCGACCACTTGCTGCCGTGATGGCTGCTTTCGGGTGGAAAGCTGAATCAGCCGGCTGCGCTGCTCGATATCGTAGACCGATACAGGATCGCCGTTCACGAGCAGGGCCACCTGTGCCGATGCGGGATTCCCCGCGAACAAAAGGGCAGCGACTGCAATTGCTGCGCAAGCGAAGCTGTATTTCAAAACAGATTGCAGCGAATTGATCATCACGTCATCCAGTGTCTTGATTCGGTCACTCAGGCCGGTCTCCCAGGCTCATGGACGTTTCTGGGCAGGCAAGCCGGAGGCTGGGAATGCGACGACTTGCCGCCGGCATTCTGCAGCCCTGTTACAGGCCGCCCGGCAGGCCGCTTACGCCGGTGGAAACGGCCGTCTCGCCCAGCGTGCGCAGGCTCAGTTGCAGCATCACCCGATGATCGGCCGTCGGATTGCCGCTGTATGTGTAGCTGGTGATGTAATTCAGGCCCAGGATGAGGCAATCGTCAACATAGCCGACGCCGATCCGGGTCTGATCGAACTTCTCGGCATCGATGTCGTAGCGCGCTGCGGTCTGCAGCACCCAGTTCTGGGTGAGCTTGACGTTCAACGAACCGAGAATGCCCTCGCGGCGGCTCAGGAAGCCAAGCAGCGGCTGGGCGTCGTAATTTCCGTAGAGCGCCGATATCGACCAGCGATCATAATTGGCACGACCCTCGATCTCGAAGCGGCGAAGCGCGAATGTGTCCTCGTCGAAGCGGTAGCGCGTGCTCAGCGAGTAGATGCGGTCCGGCTGATAGGAGAGGCGTGCGACATAATCGGAGCGACGCGAGTCGAGGCCGCTATCCAGACCGGTATTTGTGGCATCGCCAATGGCGAACGAGTTGGTGCCGAACAGGTGATAGGACTGACCGAACAGGGCGTTGATGAAGCCGCCCTGGTTGAACTGCATGGTGTATTGCAGGCCATAATTGGCGCGACCGCCACCTTCCATGCGGTCCCAGCCGGAGAACTTGTCGACCCGGAACAGGTTGCTGTCGTCGAAAAGCAGGGTCTGTGCGTCCTCATTCGGCAGGCGGTGCGACAACTGCTCGTTGGGACGCACGATGATCTGGCCGATCGGTTCGATCGTATGCGAGCCCCAGGACTGCACGCTGATGAAGGGATAGCGATATTCAAGGCCGACGGTCGGCATGGCGCGGACCAGATTGGATTCGCCGGTCTCGATGAAATTCGAAACGCCGGCCTCCGGCCTGATGTTCATCGACGCGGCGTCTGCTCGCACCGACATGAACGGCGTGAAGACCTGACCGAATTGATCGGTAATGGTGCGCTTCCAGCTCGCCTCCGCCGAGAAGCGGCTGTAGGAGCCCGAGATGCCGCGCAGAAGGCAATCGTTGATGTCTTTTTTCGCCGGGTCGGCGGAATTCGGCCCGCAGAAACCACTGTTCGAAGCCGAAAGGGTGATCGGGTCAAACGAGGCGTCGGTGCGCGTCAAGCTGGTGAAATTGGTCCTGAAGCTGAGTTCGCCGCCAAAGATCGGCTGCCCCACCGTGTAGAAGTAATCCATCACCGGATGCACCACCGGCAATTCGCTCTGCCGGTCGGCCTCCGAGAAACCGTAATAGTGGATCGCCCGCGCGTCGAAATACGAGCGGTTGCCGGCACCGGTCAGGTAGAGCTGCGACACGCCGGCGTCTGTTCCGGTCTTGAACGGGTCGCGCATCGAGCCGTTCATTGCGGACAGGCGGTAGTCTTGGAAGAAGGTCTTGTCGGAAATCAACAAGGCATCCCAGCCCCAGACCCAGCGCTGGTTGAGCGCGAACTGGCCGGTCGATTCCACGGCCCCGCGCCAATCGCGATGGCCGGGCGTCGGCGATCCTTTGAGCGTGCCGTCGTCATAGGTGAAATAGTCCTTATCGAGCTGGCGAATGCCGGCGGCCCGGATCGCATAGGCCCCGTTCATGAGCCGATGCCGGAATTCCGCCTGCATCAGCGGGCCCTGCCTGGTCGTGATGGTCGGCGTCAGGGTCAGGTCGTAATTCGGCGCCAGCGCCCAGAAATAGGGCGCCTGCATTGAAAAGCCGGTCTTGGAATCGGTCGCAAAGATCGGCATGAGCCAGCCGCTCTTGCGCTTGACCGTGGGATCCGGCGCGGACAGGAACGGGAAATAGGCGAGGGGCTTGCCGAAGAATTCGAGCTGGGCCTGCTCGAAATAAATCATCTTCTCGCCTTCGTCATGGACGATGCGCGCGGCCTTGACCTGCCAGAGCGGGGGCTTCCTCGGGTCCTCTTTGCAGGCCTCGCAGGCGGTATAAACGCCGCTCTGCAGCACGGTGTAGTTGCCGCTGGACCGTTCGGCGCGTGCGGCTGCGAAACGGGTCGCGTCCGGCGTTTCCAGCCGCAGCGAGTCGACGAAACCGTCCCGGTAATCGTCGTTCAGCTCGAGGATATCGCCATAGGTGATATTGCCGCCGGCCTCGGTCAGCCGGACATTGCCCTCCGCCCGCAGGCGTTTGGTCTTCTGGTTATAGGTGACCCTGTCGGCCTCGACGGTGGAGCCGCCATAATAGATCTGAACGTTGCCAATGGCGGATACCCGCTCGTTCACATGGTCGTACTGGACCTCGCGCGCCTGCACGAGCATCTGCTTGTCGCCCTGAGCCGTCGGCTTGGCGAGCGCAGAGGACTTCTTGGCGGGGCGGGGGCGCTGCTCGAACTGGAAGAAGTTCGTCTGTGCCATAGCCGGACCGGCCGCCAGCCAGAGGGCCGCGGCGATGGGCAACGTACAGACTATACGACGGGCGCGACTTTTGACCGATCGCGCCGGCGGACGAGCGGTGGTCGATGCGGCCATCACCCGTCCTCCTGATACAATAACACCAAGAACCCCGTTAATCCGCCAATGAAGACGGGCGCCCAAGCTGCCACCACAGGGGACAGCAACTCAGCCTTGCTCATGTCCTCGGTGACTTTCGACAGCACATAAAGCAGAAAGCCCGACAAAATTCCACCCAGAACCATGGTCTGGACCCCGCCCATCCGGAAAAACCGCAGGCTGAACGAGGCTGCCAGCATCACCATCGCGGCCAGCAAAAACGGCCGCGACAGCAGCTTTTGGTATTGAAGCCGGTAGGCGGCGGAACTGAGGCCGGCATTCTCGGCGGTGGCGATGTAATCCGGCAATTCCCAGAAGGGCAGGGCTTCGGCGGTGGCGAAGCTCTCCCGGACCTGTTCCGGCGAAAGATTCGTCTTCAGGGCATAGGTCGCAAAGTCCTGGGGGGCGGCGCTGGCGGAGTAAACCTTTGCCTCGGACAACTGCCACGCCCCTTCCCGGAGGACCGCGCTCTTGGCCTCGATCCGGTCCTGGAAGCGCCCGTTATGGTCGAAGGTAAAAGCTGTTACGCCCGTCAGTTGCAGTCCGTTCCCGAGGGCGGAGCGGGCGTTGATGATCGACTGGCCGTCAGGGCTGCGCTGGCGCACCCAGAAACCCGTCTCCTGCATCCCGAATTCACGTTTGCCGAAAATCTCGGCCTCGTAGATCTTGGATTGCTCGAACATGTAGGCCGCGACCGGATTGTAGACCGCGGTGGCCAGCGCGCCGAGCGCCAGTGCCGCCGCGATCGCCGGTGCCACGAACTGCCAGGCGGACATGCCGGCGGCGCGCGCGATCACCAGCTCATTGCGGCGCGACAGGTTGAGGTAACAGGACATCGCCGCAACCAGCACGCAGAACGGCATGATTCGTTCGGTGACCATGGGCACGCGAAACAGAGACGTCTTGAACACCAGCATGGCCGTGACGTGGGCATGCCCGGATGTCCGGCGCATCAGTTCGACGGAATCGAGCAGGGCGACCAG
>JAEWCJ010000206.1 GCA_023390695.1 Pseudomonadota bacterium
CCGGGCGGGCCGACGAACAGCACGTGATCGAGCGCCTCGTTGCGCTCGCGCGCGGCCCGGATGAAGATTTCGAGATTGGCGCGCGCCTTCTCCTGGCCGACGAATTCGGCCAGCCGCTGCGGACGCAGGGATGTCTCGGCGAGATCGTCTTCGCTGCGCTCGGGCGAGACCAGAGTGCGTTCCGCTTTTGCCATCACCCCCCCTGCCCGCGTCTGTATTTGTTCGGCAGCAAATCGCTGATCGAAACGACGTCTTCGCTGTTGCCGTTCGGCACGATCACCCGCGCCTTTGCATCGTAATCATGAATCACTTCGCGGCACATGCCGCAAGGCGATACCACCCTGATCGTGCGATCCATCTCTCCCGGCTTTGGATGGCGGACGGCGACGATCGTTTCAATGCCCTTGTCTCCCGCTTCGGTGATGGCGCGGCCGATGGCGACCGGTTCCGCGCATACCGCCATGCGGCCCAGATAGGCGTCGATGTTCACGCCGGTCACGATGCGGCCGTCGCGCGTGCGGAGCGCCGCGCCGACTTCCTGCCAGTCGTCGCGGTAGCGGCTCCTGATCGCCTCGCGCGCCGCCTCGATCAATTCGCGGTCCTCTTGGGTGAGCATCGTCCGTGCACTCTTACTTCGACAATTCCTTCAGGCCGAAGCGGATCAGCTTCGCGGTGTCGGCGCCCTCGCCGGCCTGCCGCGCCGCTGCCGCGATTGCCGCCGAAGCCTGCGGCTGAGCATAGCCGAGATTGACCAGCGCCGAGACCGCATCGAGCACCGGCTGCGGCGCCCGCCGCTCCTCCACCGCCCCCGACAGCGCCACGACGGCCGGGTCCACCGTGCTGAACGCCGGCACCTTATCCTTCAGTTCAGTCACGATGCGTTCGGCAACCCTGGCGCCTACGCCGGGGGCGCGGGATATGGCCGCCTTGTCGCGAAGTGCAATGGCGTCCGCCAGTTCGGCCGGCTTCAGCGTCCCCAGCACCGCCAGCGCCACTTTCACGCCGACTCCCTGCACAGTCTGCAGAAGGCGAAACCATTCCCGCTCATGATCACTGGTGAAACCGAAGAGCCGGATCTGGTCTTCGCGCACATGGGTTTCGATCGACAGCGCCGCGGCCTCGCCTTGCGGCGGCAAGGCCTGCAGCGTGCGTGCGGAGCAATGCACCTGATAGCCGACGCCATGCACGTCGAGGATGACGTAATCCTCGCCGTAGGAATCAATGGTGCCCTTGAGCTTGCCGATCATGGAGGGGTGTTAGCACGAGTCGGGGACGGCGCCATGCCGGCGGATCGAATCCGGCTTTTGGGCGTTATCGGCCTGTTTTCACAAGGTCCTTTAAGCCACTTATGGTCACCGGAAACAAGGATTTGCGCAGCGGCCGCACCGTCTGGGAAGGCCGGCGGGCGCCCTCCATACCCTATGCGCCGCTTACACGCGACTTGCGGACTGAGGTTCTCGTCGTCGGCTCCGGCATCACCGGCGCAATGACGGCAGAAGCACTGGCCGGTGTAGGCCGCGACGTTACCGTCGTCGACAGACACCGGCCCATGACAGGGGCCACCTCGGCCAGCACCGCGCTGATCCAGTATGAAATCGACATGCCGTTGACCAAACTGGCGCGCAGGATCGGGCACGCCGACGCCGCGCGCGCATGGCGGCGGTCACGGCTTGCAGTCACGTCGCTTGCCGCACGCACGCAGGAACTGGGCATCGCCGATACCGTGCGCCGGCCATCGCTCTATCTCGCCGGCACGGACATGAACGCCGGGGACTTGCGACGCGAAGCGGACGAACGCTGCGCCATCGGCCTTGAAACGGTTTACCTCAACCGCCGGCAATTGCAGGAGCGTTTCGGCATTTCGCGCGCCGCAGCGCTGATGAGCTACGACAACCTGGCCGCCGATCCGCGCAAGCTGACCGCAGCCTTGCTTAACGCCGCTGTCAGGCAGGGGGCCCGCATTCATGCGCCGGTCGACATCGTCGATATCGACGTCAAAAAAACGGTGACGATCGCGACAACAAACCATGGCCGAAAGATACGCTGCCGGTATCTCGTCTTCGCCACCGGTTACGAAGTCCCGAAATTTGTTCCGACACGAGGACATCGTATCGCCTCGACATGGGCTTTTGCCACGGTGCCGCAGAGGCAAAAGCTGTGGCGGGAGCAATGCCTGATCTGGGAAGCCTCCGACCCTTACCTCTATCTGCGCACCGATCCACAAGGCCGCGTGATTTGCGGGGGCGAAGACGAGGAATTCTCCGACGAACAGCGCCGGGATGCGCTGCTTATGCGCAAGATCGAGACGCTGCGCCGGAAACTCAAAAAGCTGCTGCCCGCTCTCGATCCGACCGTGGAATTTGCATGGACTGCCAGTTTCGGCGAAAGCAGCACCGGATTGCCCAGCATCGGCGAAATCCCGCGCATGAAAAACTGTTGGGCCATGCTCGGTTATGGCGGGAACGGCATCACCTACAGCAGGATCGCCGCCGAAATCATCCGCGCCAAACTCAGCGGGAATAACGATCCCGATGCCGACCTCTACGCGTTCAAGCAGCGGAGCTAGCCGTTCTATCG
>JAEWCJ010000255.1 GCA_023390695.1 Pseudomonadota bacterium
GCCCGAGGCCGCGCTGGTGGTTTCGCGATCGACGATCAGCTTTCCGTTGCGGCGGACATGTTCATCGTTCTCCTTGATGAGCAGCCAGTTGTCCGAATCTTTCTTGTATCGGTCCTTCGGACTGCGCGCGCGCAAGCGCACCAGCGCCCAATTGCCGTGCAGCCTTTTGCCATGCAGTTCGAAACTCAGCTTGCCCTTCTTGAGCGCGGCCTCGACGTCGTCCTGATGCGGCGCCCAGGTCCCGCGATCCCACAGCATCACCGTGCCGCCGCCATATTCGCCTTTCGGAATCGTGCCTTCGAAATCGCCATACTCGACCGGATGATCCTCGACATGCACGGCGAGGCGCTTGTCGTCGGGGTTTTCGCTCGGGCCCTTGGGCACGGCCCAGCTCATCAGCGTGCCGTTCCATTCCAGGCGGAAGTCGTAATGCAGCCGCCGCGCCGCATGTTTCTGAATGAGATAGCGCAGCGTGGGTCCGGATTTGCGGGCCCTGCCCTTCGGTTCCGCCGTGCGCGTGAAATCGCGTTTCGCCTGGTATTCCTGCAGACGATCCGCTTTCGGCATGATCAGGCCGCCGTCTTCTTGCGGGTCGTCTTGCGCCGCGAGGCCCCCGCGGCTTTCTTCTTGGCGGTGCGCCGTCCGCCGCCGGAGGCACGCGCCGGCTTCTCGCTCTCCCTGTCAGCGTTCCGCTTGGCGCCGCCCTCCTTGCCGACAGAGCGGCGGAGCGCATCCATCAGGTTGATGACATTGCTAGCGGGCGCGGCTTCCTCGATTTCCTTCGGCGGACGTTTCTCGAGCTTGGCCTCGATCAGTTCGCGCAGGGCGGTGGTGTAGGTGTCCTTGAACTGCTCGGGGTGGAAATCGCTTGCCTTCTTCTCGATCAGGGTTTCCGCCAGCTCGATCAATTCGGCATCGGCCTTCTTGGCCGGAATGGTATCGAAGGCGCTGTCCGGCTTTTTGACCTCGTCGGCATAGCGCAGCGTCTCCATCATCAGCCCCTTGCCGTTGGGCTTGATGGCGACGATCGAGCCCTTGCCGCGGACCACCAATTGTCCCAGCGCCACCTTGCCGGTTTTGCGCAACGCTTCCCGCAACACGATATAGGCCTCTTCGGCGTCCTCGTCCTCCTCCTTCGGCAGCACGAAATACGGTTGCTCGAAATAGATCGGGTCGATCGCGTCCGCGTCGACGAATTGCACGAGGTCGATGGACTTCTTCGCCTCCAGCTTCACGCCTTCGATGTCCTCGTCGGTCAGCAGCACGTATTTGCCCTTCTCGACCTCGTAGCCCTTCACAATATCCTCGGCCTCGACGGGGCCCACGCCCGGCACCACCTTCTCGTAGCGGATGCGCTTGCCGGTCGGCTCGTGGATCTGGTTGAAGGAAATGCGGCTGGCGGATCGGGTGGCCGGGATGACCTCGACCGGAATGGATACGAGGGCCAGCCGGATACGGCCGGACCAATATGCGCGGGTCGCCATGCGGATTCCCCTCTTACTCGCGACAAACGGGGCCTGAGAGAAGGAGGAACGGCTGGACCGGAAACGGGTTCCCGCCCTGCACCCAAGGAAGCGGTGATATGTGGAGCGAGGGGCTGGCGGAACGCCGCCGTTCTCATTACGTTCCCCGCCATTAAACCATCCGAGTCTTGTGGCGCAGTGCCGGTCCTGGGGCACCGCCTTGACCTTCCTATGCCCCGGAAACGGCCGCCCATGAACGACCTGTTCGACAAGAAGAAGCCCGCCCCCCGTCCCGACAGCCGCCTCATCTCCATCAAGGGCGCCCGCGAGCACAATCTCAAGAATGTCGATCTCGACATCCCGCGCGACGCGCTCGTGGTGTTCACCGGGCTGTCCGGCTCCGGCAAGTCCTCGCTCGCCTTCGACACCATCTATGCCGAGGGCCAGCGCCGCTATGTGGAATCGCTCTCGGCCTATGCCCGTCAATTCCTGGAGATGATGCAGAAGCCGGACGTCGACCAGATCGACGGCCTGTCGCCGGCTATCTCCATCGAGCAGAAGACCACCTCGAAGAATCCGCGCTCGACCGTCGGCACCGTCACCGAGATCTACGACTATATGCGCCTGCTCTGGGCGCGCGTCGGCGTACCCTATTCGCCGGCCACCGGCCTGCCGATCGAGAGCCAGACCGTCTCGCAGATGGTCGACCGCGTGCTGGCTTTGCCGGAAGGCACCCGCCTCTACATCCTCGCACCGGTCGTGCAGGACCGCAAAGGCGAATACAAAAAGGAAATCGCCGACTGGATGAAGCGCGGCTTCCAGCGGCTGAAGATCGACGGCAAATATTACGAGATCGCCGAAGCCCCCGCGCTCGACAAGAAATTCAAGCACAATATCGACGTGGTGGTGGACCGCGTGGTCGTGCGGCCGGACATCGCGCAGCGTCTCGCGGAAAGCTTTGAGACCGCCCTGCATCTCGCCGAGGGCATGGCGGTGGCGGAATTCGCCGATGGCGGCCAGCAGGCGGAAGGCAAGCGCCTGAAAGGCGCGCATGCGGAAGAGCGCATCATCTTCTCGGAGAAATTCGCCTGCCCGGTCTCCGGCTTCACCATCCCGGAGATCGAGCCGCGTCTGTTCTCCTTCAACAACCCGTTCGGCGCCTGCCCGAAATGCGGCGGCCTCGGCGTCGAGCAGCACATTGATGCGGACCTCGTGATCCCCGACAAGGACGCGACCCTGCGCAAGAACGCGATCGCGCCCTGGGCGAAATCATCCTCGCCCTATTACCTGCAGACGCTGGAAGCGCTGGCCAAGCATTACAAGTTCACCCTCGACACCAAGTGGAAGGCGCTGCCGAAGAAGACGCAGAACGCGATCCTGTACGGCTCCGGCGAGGACGAGATCAAGTTCGTCTATGACGACGGCATGCGTTCCTACGCCACGAAGAAGCCGTTCGAGGGCGTGGTGACCAATCTGGAGCGCCGCTTCCGCGAGACCGAAAGCGACTGGGCGCGCGAGGAGCTGGGCAAGTACTTCTCCGACGTGCCCTGCGACGCCTGCCACGGCCACCGCCTGAAGCCGGAAGCGCTCTGCGTGAAGATCGACAAGCTGCATATCGGCCAGGTGGCCGAGATGAGCATTAAGCGCGCCGCCGACTGGTTCGAGAATGTCCCGAAGGCGCTGAACAAGCAGCAGAACGAGACCGCGCCCCGCATCCTCAAGGAGATCCGCGACCGCCTGCGCTTCCTCGTCGATGTCGGCCTCGAATATCTCACCCTCGCCCGCGCCTCCGGCACGCTGTCGGGCGGCGAGAGCCAGCGCATCCGGCTCGCCTCGCAGATCGGCTCCGGCCTCACCGGCGTGCTCTACGTGCTCGACGAGCCGAGCATCGGCCTGCACCAGCGCGACAATGCGCGTCTCCTTGAAACGCTGAAGCGGCTGCGCGATCTCGGCAACACCGTGATCGTGGTCGAGCATGACGAGGACGCCATCCGCCTCGCCGATTACGTGGTCGATGTCGGCCCCGGCGCCGGCGTGCATGGCGGCAGGATCGTCTCCGAAGGCACGCCCGGCGAGGTCATGGCCGACAAGCATTCGCTGACCGGCCGCTATCTCACCGGCGAACTCGGCATCGACGTGCCGGAACGGCGCGCGCCGGATCCGCGCCGCGTGCTGCGCGTGGTCAATGCGCGCGGCAACAACCTGAAGAACGTCACCGCCGAGATTCCGCTCGGTTTGTTCACCGCCGTCACCGGCGTGTCGGGCGGCGGCAAGTCCACCTTCCTGGTCGACACGCTGTATAAGGCGATCGCGCGCAAGCTCAACGGCGCCAGCGACGCGCCCGCCCCGCACGACCGCATCGAGGGGCTGGAGCATCTCGACAAGGTGATCGACATCGACCAGTCGCCGATCGGCCGCACGCCGCGAAGCAACCCCGCGACATACACGGGCGCCTTCACGCCGATCCGCGAATGGTTCGCCGGCCTGCCGGAGTCGAAAGCGCGCGGCTACGAGCCCGGCCGCTTCTCGTTCAACGTCAAGGGCGGCCGCTGCGAGGCCTGCCAGGGCGACGGCGTCATCAAGATCGAGATGCACTTTTTGCCGGACGTCTACGTCACCTGCGACACCTGCAAGGGCAAGCGCTACAACCGCGAGACGCTGGAAGTCACCTTCAAGCAGAAATCCATCGCCGACATTCTCGACATGACCGTCGACGAGGCCGCCGATTTCTTCAAGGCGGTGCCGCGCATCCGCGACATCCTCACCACGCTGCAGCGCGTCGGCCTCGGCTACATCCATGTCGGCCAGCAGGCGACGACGCTATCGGGCGGCGAGGCGCAGCGCGTGAAGCTGGCCAAGGAGCTTTCAAAGCGCGCCACCGGCCGCACGCTCTACATTCTCGACGAGCCGACCACGGGTCTGCATTTCCACGATGTCACCAAGCTGCTCGACGTGCTGCACGAGCTGGTCGCCACCGGCAATTCGGTCGTGGTCATCGAGCACAATCTCGAGGTGATCAAGACCGCGGACTGGATCCTCGATCTCGGCCCCGAAGGCGGCGACGGCGGCGGCGAGATCGTGGTGGCCGGCCCGCCGGAGGACGTGGCGAAGGAAAAGCGCAGCTACACGGGTGCGTTTCTGAAACCCGTGCTGGCGCGCGGCGGCCCGAAGAAGAAGCGCATCGAGGCGGCGGAGTGATGCTAGTACTTGGAGTAAACGTTGAGCATGAGTATTTCTAAGTGAGACGCGACCGCATGTTCGGCGACGATCAAAGGATTAGGATGTCCACATTGATTTCTCAAATCTAATCGATCCTGCAATATCTTTTTTTCTGCCTTATGCAAAATACTTGCGTCTTGAGAGAGCTGTAACAGGTCCGCCTCTCCCATGGTACCAAAGTCCTTTATGGTTCTTACAGGTGTGAAACTCCACGTCTTGCCATTTGATGCCGCCCTCGCCATCCTAGCTAGTCCTGCTGCATTAAAATCGCCAATATGATTTGCGACTATGTGCTCCTGAAGGATGTGGGCGGCCCCCACCCAAGAAAGCACTACTGCAGAACGATAGGCTTTTGCGTCAAAACAGCGAATTGCTTCCTCAACAAATGCTCGGCGCTGCTCGTTTGATATCTTTGCTAAATGCGACTTAAGCGAATGTCGCGTCTCTGCGACCATTGGAGCTTCAGGGTTGTAGTGGCTGGCAATTGCTTTCAACCCGGGGGTCAATAACTTCCAGCCATGGGCAAGTTGAGCAACTTGTCCCTCATTGGCAGCGCTCTTCAGAACGTCGCTCAGGTTCCACTGGGTGATAGCTCTAAACCCAATCTGAAGACCTTTATTTCTAACTGCTACCGTTTTTGCGGGCTGTTCAATATGAGCCAGTATCAAGAGGGCCGGCACCCTTCGGTTAATTTTCGCCAGATCTTGAACTGCTAAAAGCAAATCTTCATCGCTCAGCAATCTTCAATCCTCCGACTATTTGACCAATTCTCTTATCAAGTTTGCCGCAGCCTTAAGGCCAGGTGCAGTTAGCTTCCAACCACCACTTTTGGAGCCAGTGAGGCCGTTGCCAATCTCCTTCATAAATCTTGAATGATTGGCGACATCGTAACAACCAAGGGCTTCACAAAGACTCCGCGCCGTCTTATCGGCGAATGTAGGCTCCCCAGAAGTCAAGAGCCCAACTAAGCCGGACAACAGATAAGCTTTCGCCGTCTTTTCCGCGTTGCTTTTTCCAGAAATTTCAGACGCAATCACAGCCACTTTTCCGTCAGCAATATCAAAAACGTGCTGCAAATCATCAATCGTGAGCGAATTCTGCTTCATCCACAGCCGCGCCCGCGCGGGCAGATCGCCTGCTTCGCCCAACGCAGCACTATCTTCGCTAGAAGAAGCATGGGACTTTGATATCGGGGCCTCGCCCAAAATAACCAAAGCCGCTTGAACGACTTTCTGCCTTTCTGGCGATGTCAATGGACCCAACGTTCGCACGACATTTTCGATGGCAGCCATTGCTCTTTCAGCATCGGCCATCGGTGTTTCCGGTGCTGAACTATTTGCCATCGCTGAGTTTTCCTTCAATTTCGGCAAGCGCAGCATCCGACAGGCTGAATACGTTCTTCGACTTTTCAAAGAGCGTTCCCGCCTCCATCATTCGCTTAATATTTATGGCCATTTGATTTGAGTAATTGGACTTCCAATTCCGCGCGTCCTTTGCGCAAGCGACCAAATCTTCTTTGGTGAAACTATCTTTGCCTTGAAACAGAGTAAGGTGACCGGCCGCGGCCAAAACTAAGTCGCGCGCCGATTTGGCTCCAATCTTTTGAGCCACAACGCTGACAGTTCCGTCACGTCGCGCCGCTTGTGGAGTTTGAGCTGTCGTTCCGTGATCTGCGGTCTTACGTGCTTTGCGGCCAATTTGGCCATCGATCCACGACAGCACGGATTCTTTCGCGTCATCATCAAGGGGCTTTAACGCCTCCATGATGGTCCGCATCGCTGCGAGTTGAACTTCATAAATAGGTTGGTCAGACATTCTATTCTCCTAAAAGTTGAATAGAACATACTGCGAACAGAAACCACCCGTCAAGCGAGTGTTTCTTGAAAACAGCAACCCTTATATGTATTTGATTTCAAGTGAATAATTCCACTGTTGGCGTATTGGCTCGCATTTTGCGCGTAGCGTTGATGTTGGAGTCAGATGATCACGTCCCTCAAACTTACAGCTCTATCAATGCTTGCAGAACTTTGTTGCGGAGAACAGCGGAGGTCTATCCTCACTCAAAACGGCCCCTTCTCCATCACCCGCGTCATCACCGCCAGCAACTGGTTGATCCGCCCGTCATAGACTCTTCGCAGGCAATCGACCTTCGCGCCGCAGGCATTGCGTTCCTTCAGGAAGGCGCGCTGCGCGTCCTGGATGTCGCCGCGCTGGCCCATCGGAACGAACGACGTCGCCCATTGATACAGCGTCGCCATGCGCGCCTCCTGCTGGCCGAGGCCGTAGTTGCCGCAGATGGTTTTCTCGGTGGCGTTTGATGCGGCGGCGCAATTCAGCGGCGCGTAGTCGGCGGCGCGGGCGGGCGCTGTGGCGAGCGTGAATGCGGCAAGTGCAATGGCGATCGTGAGACGAATAGGGACTTCGGATGTCGCCCGCATGGCGCCAATGGTCCGCGCGAAGCACGGCCCGATGATAAACTTCGCGCAATGTGGGACAACAATGACAATGGGCACATGTTACCCCGGATTTTTGCTTCGCTTCATCCGGGCTACAGATTTTGCACTCCGTCATGCGCAGGCTTGGCGCGCGCATCCCGCCCAGATGGGCACTGCGCGTCCGCAAGCGGGATGGCCGGGTCAAGCCCGGCCATGACCCAATGTCCGCGACGCCCCGCGCCGCCGCCGCAACAGCCCTGTCCCGCCGAGACGGCGCGCGGGGGCGAGACCCTCCTGCGCACGCCTTGCGCCGCGCCATCTTCATCGGCGGCCTCCGCCGGCATTTTCGCGCTGCTGCCGGCGCGCTGGCGGCGTGAAGCCGCAGGCCTTGCGCAAGGGATGCGCGCGGCGCGGCTTTGGTGCTAGCGTGGCCGCGTTCTGCGGCGTGTGTCGTCTGCCGCGCGTTGCCATGAGGAATAATGTCCGAGCCGACACTTCGAAGAGGCCGCCTCGTCCGGGCGGTGATGACAGCCGCCGTCGCGGGACTGCCGATATTCGGGCCGCCCGCCCTTGGCCCTGGCCTTGCCGACGATGACGTGCTGCAGCAGGCGATCAATTATGTCTTCACGGGCCGGATCGATCCCGAGCGCGGTCCCGAGATGGTCGATCGCAACGGCTGCGTCGTTGCGGTCGCGGATCCGCGCAGCAACCGGATGACCCGCTATCATCTGGGCCGCTTCCGGCTGGACGCGCCGCGGTTCGAGAAAGTCTATGTCGGGCGAACGCCGAATTACCGGCTGGTGGCCGAAGGCGATGACAACGTGATCGAGTTTCTCAATCCCGACGGGAGCGTCTCGCATGGCCAGCGGACCGTGCAGATTCCGCTGCCGGGCGATTTCGACCAGAGCGAGCGCGCCTTGCGGCTGATTGCCGAGCAGTGCAAGCCGGCAAAGCCGAAGCCGTTATTCTAAAGCGTTTTCGAGCGAAGGGGGCACCGGTTCGCATAAAGAAACGCGCCTGATCAAAAACACCTGGCGTCTTTCGCCGTTTCAAACGGTGAAAGACTCTGGCGTTGCCCTCGCCCGCCCTGTGCCGTCTTCGCGCTCCCCCGGGCCGGCGAAAGCGGCATCCGGCATTTGAACCTGCCGCCGGACTCACGCCACTAACCGGTTCCCGCCTTGCGCGGCTTTGCGCCGCGCCGTCATTTCAACCGGACTGTCCGCATGTCGAATCTGTCGCTGGGTCTCTTCCGCTGTCTCGCCGGGCTTGCGCAGGGCGTCGCGCTCTATCTCCTGTATCATGCGGCGGACCGGAGCGTCTGGCCGGCGACCGACGGCCCGCTCTTCGCCGCCCTGCTCGTCGCCGTCGCCATCGTGCCGCTGATCCTGATCGCCGGCGCCGGCCAGATGCGGCCGCGTACGCTCGCGGTCTGGACGCTCGTCGCCGTCGTGCTCTGCGCCGCTGCCGGCGCCTACGACATCCTCCGCGATCCGGTGATCATCTCCACCGACGCGATCCGGCCGCGCCACCTGCCAAGCCCGCAATTCTGCCTGGCCTTCGCAGCGGTCCTGTTCATCCTGCATGCATTCGTCGCCGCGGGCGACGCCGACCGCCGCCGCATCGCCACCTATCCGACCTATTTCGACATCGCCTGGAAACTCGGCGTGCAGGCCGCACTCGCCACCCTGTTCGTGAGCGTCTTCTGGGTGCTGCTCTGGCAGGGCGCGGGACTGTTCAAGCTGATCGGGATCGGCGTCATCGGCGATCTGTTGAGGGAGCGCTGGGTCGCCATTCCGGCAAGCGCGGTGGCCTTCGCCTGCGCGCTGCACATCACCGCCACCCGCGCCGGCCTCGTCACCGGCGCGCGCACGCTGACGCTCACGCTGCTGTCCTGGCTGCTGCCGGTGATGACGCTGTTCGTGGTGGCCTTCCTGCTTACGCTGCCGTTCACCGGGCTGGAACCGCTGTGGAGCACCCGCCGCGCCACATCCATTCTTCTTGCCGCCGCCGCCGCGCTGATCATTCTCGTCAACACCGCCTATCAGGACGGCCGCCCGGACAACCCGGTTGCGGCGGTGCTGCGCTGGGCGCGGCTCATCGCGGCGCTCGCCCTGTCGCCGCTGGTCGTGCTCGCCGGCTACGGGCTGCTGCTGCGCGTGCAGCAATATGGATGGACGCCCTCGCGCATCCTGACGCTGGCCTGCGTCATCGTCGCCGCCTGCTACGCAGCGGGCTACGGTTATGCCGCCCTCCGCTCCCGGCTCGCCCTGAAGCAGTTCGAGATCACCAACATCGCAACGTCGTGCGCAATCGTCGCCGTCATCCTCGCGCTGCTGTCGCCGCTGGCAGACCCGGCGCGCATTTCCGTCGCCGACCAGATGCAGCGCCTGCAATCGGGCAAGGTCGCGCCGGAAAAATTTGATCTCGCCTTCCTGCGCTTTCATGCCGGCCGTTATGGCGCGGCGGCGCTGGAGCGCATCGCCGCGGACGTTCCCGCGCTGGCCGAGCGCGCGAAACTGGCGGCGGAGGCCAAAAGCAAATGGCAGATCCTGCATCAGACGCAGCCGGTGACCGCCGAAAACCGCCGCAGGCATATCAGCGT
>JAEWCJ010000349.1 GCA_023390695.1 Pseudomonadota bacterium
CATCAGAATGGCATCGAATTCATCGCGCTCGACGGCGGCGAGCGCCGCCTCACCCGAAGCGGCGAACTGCGCGCGATGGCCAAGCTCGCCGAGAATCGTGGAAAGCACCACGCGGCCATAGGGGTTATCCTCGACGCAGAGAATTTTGAGTCCGGGATCCGATGCCGCCGCACCGGCGCCGCTATGCGCAGCCTTCTCCGCTGCCGCGCCCTGCACGCGTTCGGCGAGCACGCTGAGACTGAACATGCTGCCTTCCGCCAGCCTGCTGGTGACGGTCAGATCGCCGCCCATCGCCCGCGCCAGCCGCTTCACCAGCGTGAGCCCGAGTCCGGTGCCGCCGTAACGGCGCGACACCTCGGCGCTCGCCTGCGAGAAGGGCCGGAATAGTTTTCTGATCTCGCTTTCGCGCAGACCGATGCCGCTGTCGGTCACCTCGAACAGAAGCTTCACGCGGTTGCGCGCCGCCGGCAGCGCCTTGACGGCAAGCGCCACCTTTCCCTGCGCGGTGAACTTGACCGCGTTGTCGACGAGATTCTCCAACGCCGCACGCAGCCGGACCGGATCGCCGACCACGTTCGCCGGCAGACCGGGATCGATGACGATCTCCGCCTTGAGCCCGATATTCTGCGCACGCGCCAGAAGCCCGGCCCCGACTGCTTCCGTCAGCCCGCGCGGCGAGAAAACCTCCTGCCGCAAGACGAGTTCGGCAGTCTCCGCCTTCACCGCATCGGTGACCACCGTCGTCAGTTGCGCAAGATGCTCGGCCGCGCTCTTGATCGCGGTCGCCCAGCCGCGCTCGCGTTCGCCGATTTCGGTCGCCGCCAGCAACTCGGCGAGCGCCAGAATGCCGGTCAGCGGCGTGCGGATATCATGCGCCAAGGCCGCCAGCGCCATTTCCACGGCCGCCGGGTCGTTGCGGCGGACCGGCTTCACCGCAGCCGCCGAACGCACGGATCTCGCGGCCGGCCGCTTGCGCGGCCGCCGTGCGACAGGCTTTTTTGCTGTGGATCGCGCCATGATTCCCCGCGTCGACCACCATGGCATGGGGCGGGCGGCAACACCAATGCAGCTTAAAAGCCCAGCATCTTGCGGATTTCGGCCGGCCGCATGCCCTTCGCCCGCAAGTCCCGCAGAGCAGTCGCCTGCGTGGATTTCGACAGCTTGCGCCCCTGCGCGTCCAGCACCAGCCGGTGATGGTGATAGACCGGCGCCGGCAGGCCGAGCAGTTGCTGCAGCAGGCGATGCACGCTGGTGGACCAGAACAGATCCTGCCCGCGCACCACATGGGTAATGCCCTGCACGGCATCGTCGACCACCACCGCCAGATGATAGCTGGTCGGGACATCCTTGCGGCCGAGCACCACGTCGCCCCAGGCCTGCGGCTGCGCCGCCACCGTGCCGCTCTCTCCTGCCGGTCCGATTCCGGCTTCCTGCCAGGTCAGTGCACCAGCCTGTTCCAGCGCGGCGGCCATATCGATCCGCAGCGCATAGGGCTCCGCCGCCATGCGACGGAGCCGCTCGTCGGGGCCCAGCTCGCGCGCCCATCCCGGATAAAGCGGTGCTCCGTCGGGATCGCGCGGCGCCTCCTCGCCGAGGGCCGCCACCATGCGGGCGATCTCGCCGCGGCTTTCGAAGCTCGGATAAATCAGGCCGCGTGCGGCGAGCGTATCCAAAGCGGCGCGATAAACGCTGAAATGCTCCGATTGACGCCGCACCGGCATGTCCCATTCCATACCGAGCCAGCCGAGATCCTCATAGATCGCCGCCTCATATTCCGGACGGCAGCGAAGGGCGTCGATATCCTCGATGCGCAGCAGAAAGCGTCCGCCCGCCGCGCGCGCCATCTCGAAATTCAGCAGCGCCGACATGGCATGCCCGAGATGCAGATAGCCATTCGGACTCGGCGCAAAGCGGAAAACGGGTGGCGGCATATCCAACCTTCTGTCATCGCCCGGACGACCGGCAATGCGGTCAACGGATCCAGCAGGCGCCCGGCATTGCGATCGACCGCAAAGCCTGTCCATACTCGATGCCCTGCCAGCACGGGGCGTGACAACAGCAAATATGTCTCAATTCCTTCACACCGATGCAGACTTGGCCAAGGCCCTGCGCAAGCTGGTGAAAGCGGATCCGCGGCTGGGCAATATTCTGCAGGAGACCGGCACGCCCGCCCTGCGCCGCCGGGAGGCGGGATTTCCCGGCCTTGCCGCCATCGTCTGCGGCCAGCAGCTTTCGACCGCCAGCGCGGCGGCCATCTGGGGCCGGCTGTCGACGGCCTTCGATCCGTTCCATCACGATGCGCTGCGCCGTGCACGCGCGACGCGGCTGGCCAGCCTCGGCCTGTCGGCGCCGAAAATCAGATCCATCAAGGCGATCGCCACCGATATCGCCAAGGGCCGGCTCGATCTCGATGTCATCGCGCAGTCGGACGCGGACGCGGCGCATCAGGCGCTGATCGCCGTGCACGGCATCGGACCGTGGACGGCGGATATCTACCTGCTGTTCTGTCTCGGGCATGCGGATGCGTGGCCGGCCGGCGATCTCGCCTTGCAGGAAGCGGCGCGTATCGCATTCGGTCTGACGAAGCGGCCAAGCCCGAAGGAACTGACGCTGCTCGCCGAAGACTGGCGGCCGTGGCGCGGCGTCGCCGCGCATCTGCTCTGGAAATATTACGCCATTGCCAAAAAGCCCGATGGCGCGCCGCTGGCACAGGCGGCAACGAGGACGTCGAATGGAAAAACTCGACGGTCCGCGGCTTGAGCCGCGCGGCGGCAGGGCGAAGCGGCTGGTCGTCTTCCTGCATGGCTATGGCGCGGACGGCAACGATCTGATCGATATCGGTCGCGAATGGCAGGACGTGTTGCCCGACACCGCCTTCGTGTCGCCGCATGCGCCGGAGCCGTGCGGACAGGCGCCGGTCGGGCGGCAATGGTTCGACCTGACCTTCCGAAACCCGGAGGAGCGCTGGACCGGCGTGAACAGGGCCGCACCGGTCCTCGATACCTTTCTTGACGAAGAGCTGGCGCGCCATCGGCTGCCGCCTGCGGCGACGGCTCTGGTGGGATTCAGCCAGGGCACGATGATGGCGCTGCATGTGGGACTGCGCCGGCCAGAACCGGTCGCCGGCATCGTCGGCTATTCCGGCCTGCTGGCGCTGCCCGGCGACCGACCGGCGGAGACCGTGAAGGCCGACATCGTGTCCCGTCCGCCGGTCCTGCTGATCCATGGCGACCGCGACGAATTGATTCCGGCACAAGCGTTGTTTCGTGCCTCCGCCGCCCTGTCGGACCTCGATATCCCCGTCGAATGGCATCTGTCGCAAGGCACCGGGCACGGCATCGACAACGGGGGGTTGCGGCTTGGCGGCGAATTCCTCGCCCGGCGATTCGGCCTTTGAGATCCGAAAATCACCCTATGAGCGCGTTCCGGGGTCTGCTTCACATTTCCGTCACGCTATTTTATAGATTAGCGGTAGTTGCGTCAGGTTTGGGGGGACTTAAGGAGCGCCCTGCTTGAACGTTCACGTGTCGCCTTCCGGCTTTCCGGCTCTCGTGCTCAACGCGGATTTCCGTCCCTTGAGCTACTACCCGCTCTCGCTGTGGTCCTGGCAGGACACGATCAAGGCGGTGTTTCTCGAACGCGTGAATATCGTCGCCCATTACGATCGCGCCGTGCATTCGCCGAGCTTCGAAATGAAGCTGCCGAGCGTGGTCTCGCTCAAGACCTATGTGAAGCCGGCGACCCATCCCGCCTTCACGCGCTTCAACGTCTTCCTGCGCGACAAATTCATGTGCCAGTTCTGCGGATCGAACGACGACCTGACCTTCGATCATCTGATACCGCGTTCGCGCGGCGGCCAGACAACGTGGGGCAATGTTGTCGCCGCCTGCTCGCCCTGCAATCTGCGCAAGGGCAGCAAGACACCGCACGAAGCCGGCATGCATCCGGCCCAGCATCCGTTCCAGCCCTCGGTGCAACATCTGCACCGCAACGGCCGGCTGTTCCCGCCGAACTACCTGCACGAAAGCTGGATGGACTATCTCTATTGGGACACCGAGCTGGAGCCGTGAGAGGCGGCCGTGCTGAGTGCGGCACGCGCATAGAGCGCCATTTCCTCAAGGACAAAAGCCGCGCGATCCGTTGGAATTGCAGCAGGCAAAGCCTGCCGCAATCATGAAATACTTGCGAAAAGAGAAAGGGGGCTTGCGCCCCCTTTCGTATTGCGTGTCTCAGGCCCGCGTTGCGGGAATCATTTCGTGTTGACGCCGGCCTTCTTCAAATAGTCGGCATAGCGCTCGGAATCGGATTTCATCAGAGCGGCGAAGGCTTCTGGCGTACTCGGCGTAGTAACCATCCCTTGCACCCGGAGCGCCTCGACAACATCCGGCATGGCCAGAGCCCTGCTGACGTCCTTCTGCAGCTTTTCGATGATCGGACGCGGAGTGGCTGCAGGCGCGACAAGTCCGAACCAGGTATCCACCTTGAAGTTGGGCAAGCCCGCTTCCGACACTGTCGGCACGTCGGGGATGCTGGGATTGCGTTTCGCCGAGGACACCGCGAGAACGCGCACTTTCTTGGCGGCCCCGAGTTCCCGCGCCGTAGGCACCGGCGCAAAATACATCGCAACATCGCCGCGCAGCACAGAGCTGACAGCGTCATTGGCGCCACGATAAGGCACGTGGACGATATCGATACCCGCGTTCTGACGGACGGATTCTCCGACCAAATACGAGGAGCTTGCGAGACCGGCCGATCCAAAGTTCAGCTTGCCCGGTTCCTTCTTTGCG
>JAEWCJ010000366.1 GCA_023390695.1 Pseudomonadota bacterium
ACGACAAGCCTGCCCGCCGTGACGACTCCGCTTCGTCGTCAAAGCCTGCTTTCGGCGCGAAAGGCAAAACGAAAAAGAAACACAAACACCGCGACTGAGGCGTGACGCTTCGATAAAGAAAGTCAGGGTCAAATCCGATTTGACCCTGACTTCCTCTGTCTGGCGAGCCTATTTGCGCCGCATCGCCTCGGCCAATGCGGCCGCCAGTGCGCCTTGCGGCGCCGTCCGCTCCGGCGTGCGCGAACCGCCGCCGAACGAACGGCCGCCACCGAACTTGCCCTTGCTGTCGGCTGTGTTGCCCATGCCGGCACGTGTCGGCGCAGCCGCGCCATCCTTGCGCATGGTCAAGCCGATGCGCTTGCGCTTCACATCGACCTCGACCACGCGCACCTTGACCACGTCGCCCGCTTTCACCACTTCATGCGGGTCCTTCACGAAGCGATCGGCCAGTTGCGAGACGTGCACAAGCCCGTCCTGATGCACGCCGATATCGACGAAGGCGCCAAAGGCGGCGACATTGGTCACCGTGCCTTCCAGCAGCATGCCTGGCTTGAGATCGGTGATCTCCTCGACACCCTCGGTGAAGGTCGCGGTCTTGAAGCTGGGACGCGGGTCACGGCCCGGCTTTTCCAGTTCCGTCAAAATGTCGCGCACCGTCGGCAGGCCGAAACGCTCGTCGACGAATACGCGTGGATCGAGCGCCTTCAGCGCGGCGCTGTCACCCATCAGCGCACGCACATCGCGGCCGCAGGCGGCGACAATCTTCTTGGCAACGCCGTAGGCTTCCGGATGAACGGACGACGCATCCAGGGGCTCGTCGCCATTCGGGATGCGCAGGAACCCGGCGCAGAGTTCGAACGTGCGCGGCCCGAGCCGGGCGACTTCCAACAATTGTTTGCGATTCTTGAACGCGCCGACCTTGTTGCGATGCGCGACGATCATCTCGGCAAGCGAAGCACCCAGTCCTGACACCCGCGACAGCAATGAGGCGGACGCAGTGTTGAGATCGACGCCGACCGCGTTCACGGCGTCTTCCACCACCGCATCGAGCGAGCGGGCCAGCCGGTACTGATCGACATCATGCTGATACTGGCCGACGCCGATCGATTTCGGTTCGATCTTGACCAGTTCCGCCAGCGGGTCCTGCAGGCGGCGCGCAATCGACACCGCGCCGCGCAGCGACACATCGAGATCCGGGAATTCGGCGGCGGCGGTCGCCGAGGCGGAATACACGGACGCACCCGCCTCGCTGACCACCACCTTGATCGGCTTCGGCGGCGGTATGTCGGCCAATAGGTCCGCCACCAGCTTGTCGGTCTCGCGGCTCGCGGTGCCGTTGCCGATGGCGATCAGCTCGACCTTGTGGCGCACGATCAGCCGCCCGATTTCAGCCTGCGCACCGCGGACATCATTCTTCGGCTGGAACGGATAGACCGTGGTGGTCTCAAGCAGCTTGCCGGTGTTGTCCACGACCGCGACTTTCACGCCAGTGCGGATGCCGGGATCGAGACCGATCGTTACCCGCGAGCCGGCGGGCGCCGCCAGCAACAGATCCTTCAGATTGCGGGCGAAGACCTGGATGGCCTCTTCCTCGGCGCGCTCGCGCAATTCCGTCATCAGGTCGATCGACAGCGTGAGCGACAGCTTCACGCGCCAGGTCCAGCGCGCGACATCCATCAGCCATTTATCGGCAGCGCCGGCATCCGGGCGGATCGCATAAGCGTCGGCGATCATCTGCTCGACCGGTTTCACCAGCGCGGTACTGTCGGCATCGACTTCGATGTCGAGTGTCAGCACGTCCTCATTGCGCCCGCGCAGCATGGCGAGCGCACGATGGCTGGGCGTCGTCGCCCAGCGCTCGGAATGGTCGAATTAATCGGAGAATTTCGCGCCGGCCTCCTGCTTGCCGTCAACGACCTTGGCATGCAGCACCGCGCGTTCTTTCAGATAGGCGCGCAAGCGGCCGACGAGGTCCGCGTTCTCGGCAAAATTCTCGACCAGAATGTCGCGTGCACCATCCAGCGCCGTCTTCGTATCCGGCACGTCGTCGGTGATGAATTGCGTCGCGAGCTCAAGTGGCACCACCGCACGGTCGGAGAGAATGGTTTCGGCGAGCGGGCCGAGACCACGTTCGCGTGCGATCTCGGCACGGGTGCGGCGCTTCGGCTTGTAGGGCAGATACAGATCTTCCAGTTCGGCCTTGGTTGTGACTACGCCGATCTTCGCCTCTAGCTCCTCGGTCAGCTTGCCCTGCGAGCGAATCGATTCGAGCACGGTGTCGCGCCGCGCCTCGAGATCGCGCAGGTAAGCGAGGCGCTCCTCGAGCTGGCGGAGCTGCGTATCGTCGAGTCCGCCGGTCACTTCCTTGCGGTACCGCGCGATGAACGGAACGGTTGCGCCTTCGTCGAGAAGCCCGATCGCAGCGGCAACCTGCGGCGGTTTTGCAGCAATCTCGTTGGCAATCGTGCGCGCAATACGCGAAAGGTCAGCAGCCATTGACGCCTCAATCGATTCGGGGCGGCGACCATATGCGCGGGAATCTTCCCTGCCAACCGGCAGGGAGTCGGAGAGCCGCGGTATTCACGACAAACAGCGCCCCCTGCCGGAGCCGACGGCACAGTCATGATCGAAGATGGCTTCAGTGCAGCTTGGGCGCCTTGAGAAATTTCATGCGGTCGCCTGAATTCACGCGCATGTCGAAGGTGTCGCCCTCGCGATAGATGGTGAGCGGCACCTCGGTGCCGGCGGCGCCAAGAGACCATATCGCCCGGTACAACGTTGCGAGATCGCCGACCTCCTCGCCGTCCACCGCCACGATGATGTCGCCGGTGCGCAA
>JAEWCJ010000377.1 GCA_023390695.1 Pseudomonadota bacterium
TGCGGCATCAGCCGGTAGAAGGCGCCAGGACCGGTATGGACGCCGAACAAGGTCGCCGGGTCATGAACCAGTGCAAAACCGATAATGAAGGCGGCGACGCTAAGCGCCGCGACGATGCTGATGATCAGGCCGTTACGCCGGAACGTCGGCGCCAGGAAGCGCGGCCAAGCATACCGCTCGTAGGATTCGGTCCGCGCCTTGGCCAGCGTCACCGGAATGTTGACGTTGAATTCGTGCGGAGGGGAGAATTGGCAATCGTAGAAGCAGGCGCCGCAGCTATGGCACAGATTGGAGAGGTAATTGAGGTCGCCGTCGGTGAAGACGCGCCGCATTTCGAGAGCCGGAAAGACGGCGCAAAGACCCTCGCAATAGCGGCATGAATTGCAGACCGTCATGAGACGGCTGGCTTCTTCGAGTGTCCTAGTTCCGTGCATATTGCGCAGCTCCTCGTCCGGCCAAGCGACCGAAAACGCTACCGATCGTCATTCCAATGCCTGCGGCATAGCCGCGGCCGAGCACATTGCCGGCCATGATCTCTCCGGCGGCGAACATGTTCGCAGCCGGCTTTCCGTCCGCCATGATCATCCGGGCCTGTTTGTTCACCTTAACGCCCAGATATGTGAAGGTGATGCCGGGTCTTACCGGATACGCATAGAACGGCGCCTGATCGATGCGGCGGGCCCAGTTCGACTTGCGCGGCTCGATGCCCTCGGTGTGACAATTGTCCAGATCGGCGTGATTGAAGTTGCCCGGCTGAACCGCTGCGTTGAATGTATCTACCGTCTCGCGAAGTTTCCCGGGATCGAGGCTAAGCTCGCCGGCGAGCGCCTCGATGCTGTCGGCCTTGATCGGCGGGAATGCCGACGGCATGAACAGTTCGAGGGACTTGGCATCGAAGATGATGTAAGCGATCTGGTTCGGCTGGGACGCAACGAGCCGGCCCCAGATGGCGTAGCGTTTGGGCCAGATGTCTTCGCCTTCGTCGTAAAAGCGCTGGCAGTCCTCGTTGACAACAATCCCGAACACGACGCAGTCAAGACGGGTGATGATGCCGCCGTCGTATTTGGGGGCGCGCGCGTCGATCGCGACCGCATGACATTGCGTCGGATCTCCAATCTGCATGACGCCGTTGTCAATGAGCTTGCGAAGGACCGTTCCGCGATTGTTCGGTGTGCCGCGGATCAGGAAGTTTTCCGCGATGTCGCCCCAGCCCTCCTTCAGCCATTCGATATTGGACTCGAAACCGCCGGATGCGGTGACAATGGCAGTCGCATGGATGATCTGGGTCTGGCCCTCCGAGCGGACGGTTGCGGACTTGAAAAATCCGTCTTCCACCTCGAGGTCGATCACCTCGGATTCGTACCGGACCTCGACTCCCAGCGCCTCTGCCGTGCGGTAGAGCGAGTTGAGCATGGCGCGACCGCCGCCGAGAAAGAAGGAGTTGGTTCTGCCGAGACTGAGCGTGCCGCCGAGCGACGGCTGGAAGCGCACGCCCTGTTCGCCGATCCAGGTCAGCACCTCCTTGGACTCGGCGATCATGAAGCGCGCGAGCTCTTCGTCGGTATGTCCCTGCGTGACACGCTTGAGATCTTCCCAGAACTCGTCCTCGCTGTAGGGGCCGGTCAGGGTATCTGTGGCGTGGTCATGGGCGCATCGCATGTTGCGGGTGTGCCGGGTATTGCCCCCCCTGTAGAATTTCGACGCGGCTTCGAGGACCAGGACGGTAGCGCCCGCCCGCCGGGCGCTGATTGCGGCACAAAGGGCGGCATTCCCGCCACCCACGACCAAAACGTCATATTTTTGGGACAACATCAAAGCGGCCTCGGCATTTCACGCGCCAGGAACAAGTAAATAAGCTATAATAGTGCTAAATTTACCCTGTAAAGGCAAATCTGCTGATTTTTGGGACGAATGACGAATGGATCGTCGTCAAAAGCGGCGCGAGGCCGGGTGGTTGCGGCATGTGGCAATTAAGTAATTGATTTTTATATTATAATTTTTCCCTGCGGGATTTTGCAAAAGCTGTGCGGGGTGGGCTGCAGGGCGTGCTGCCGGGAAAAGAAAAGGCTTGCGGAGTAATAAAAATATGACAAATACTAAATAAGGTACAAAATGCTGATCGAGCGGTGATGGGGTGGCGGTGGCTCTAAACGGGCTTTCGGCTGTCGAGGCAGCAAAACGGATATCAGAGGGCGGTCTGTCGTCTGAGGCGCTCGTGCGCGCGTGCCTTGACCGGATCGCGGCGCGCGAGCCTGAAGTTTCGGCCTGGTCCTTCCTCGATGCCGAAGCTGCGCTGACGCAAGCGCGTCAATGCGACGTGTCCAGACCAGTCGGCCCGCTGCATGGCGTTCCCGTCGGGATCAAGGATGTCATCGATGTTTGCGGCATGCCGACAGGCATGGGATCGCCGATCTACAAGGACTACCGGCCTTTCGCCGATGCCAGTTGCGTTGCCGCCTTGCGGGCGGCCGGTGCGGTCATTCTCGGGAAAACCGTGACGGCGGAGTTTGCCGGTGTAACGCCGGGGTCGACCCGAAATCCCATTGCGCTATCGCGAACGCCAGGCGGGTCTTCGAGCGGTTCTGCGGCGGCCGTCGCCGACAACATGGTGCCGCTTGCGTTCGGCACGCAGACAGGCGGATCTATCCTGCGACCGGCCTCTTATTGCGGCGTGGTCGGATTCAAGCCGTCGTACAACACCGTTAATCGCGCGGGACTCAAGTTTGCGGCCGAGAGTTTCGACACTATCGGCCCCATGGCCCGCACCGTTGCGGATGTTGCGCTGATCTGGCGGATTCTGGTCGGACAGGACGCAGGCGAAACGCGGACGGCCTCACGGTCACTGCGATTTGCGCTGTTCAGAACCCAGCATTGGCATCGCGCTTCGGTAGAGACGGCAGAGGCCATGAGAACCGTGGCTGATCGTCTGATGTCGCGCGGAGCAGCGATCGAGGAGATTCCGGTACCGAAAGGTTTCGAGGAGCTCACCGAGGCGCGCAAGGTCATCAATAATTATGAGCGTGCCCGCGCGCTTGCCTGGGAATGGCAGCATCATCGGGATCAGATCAGTCAGGCGCTTGCAGCCGTTGTGACCGATGGCATGTCGATCCCCTACGACAAGTATTCAAGGGCCACGAAGACCGTCGAACATTGGCGCGCCTGGCTGGGCAATGCCATGAATGGTTACGATGCGCTGCTGACGCCGTCCGCGGACGGCGAGGCGCCGCAGGGACTGGGATCGACGGGCAGCGCCGCCTTTCAGGAAAACTGGACGATGCTGCATGCGCCCTCGATTTCGCTGCCGCTATGCACCGGGCCGAATGGGCTCCCGGTCGGTGTGCAGCTTGTCGGAAAGCTGCACGGCGATGATGCTTTGTTGAATGTCGCGCAATGGGTGATGCAGGCCGCCTCGGACCAGGCATAGATAACCGCGCTTCAGGCTTGGTCCGCCGCCGCGACAATGCGTACGAGATTTTGAAATGCACACGGGAATGAGATGACGAATAGAGTGCTCACGCTGCTGTCTCATGAGAGGCTGGCCCAGTCTTATGCGTTGGGACACTGGCGCGACGATACGATTTTCTCGCTGGTAAAGGCGCATGCGCAGGGAACGCCTGAGAAGATTGCTGTTCGGGACAGCAATGCGGCTCTGACATATAAGGACCTGATGGCGCAGGCCGACGGGCTTGCTGCTGCGCTGCATGACGCAGGCCTTCGCCAGGGCGATCGTGTCGCGGTTTGGCTGTCCAGCCGGATTGAAACCGCGATCGCTCTCGTGGCGTGCTCGCGCAATGGCTATGCCTGCTGCCCGTCGCTGCATCGCGATCACATCAGTGGCGACGTCATTGACTTGCTGCAGCGGATGCGGGCCTCGGCATTCATCGGAGAAGCCGGCTATGGCGCAGACGGCGGGCGCGCCAGCATTTTTGACCGGTTGAAAGAGGTCAAAACGCTGAAGATATCGTTCGCGTTGTCTGCGACCGGTGCCCGTCCCGACAAAGGACTGCTGGTCTCTCATGCGAATAACGAGCATCCGGCCAATGCTGACCCGAATGTTCTCGTCTATCTTGCGTTCACGTCCGGGACCACCGGCCGTCCCAAGGGCGTGATGCACAGCGACAACACGCTGCTCGCCGCCGCCCGCGCGATGATCCGCGACTGGTGGTTCGACGACAAGACCGTCATATATACGATGAGTCCGCTCAGCCATAATCTCGGCCTCGGCTCGTTGGTCATGGCATTGGCGACCGGCGGCGAGCTGGTCATTCACGATGTCCCGCGCGGCAAGAGCACTCTCGATCGCATTGTGGAGACGGGGGCGACGTTTGTCGTAGGCGTTCCGACGCACGCCATAGATCTGCTGGCGGAGATCAAGGCGCGCAACATCGTGCCGAAGACCGTCAAGGGATTCCGGATTTCCGGTGCTTCGGCGCCGCGCGAAATCGTTGCCGAATTGCTCCGCTATGGCGTCGTTCCACAGAGCGGCTACGGAATGACCGAGGCCGGCTCGCATCACTATACGCGCATCGATGACGATGCCGACCGTATCGTGCAGACCTCCGGCCGTTCCTGCGACGGCTATGAGGTGAAAATCTGGTCGCCGGATCACGTCGATGTGGAAGTGCCGACCGGCGAGATCGGCCAGATTGGCGGGCGCGGCGCGAGCCTGATGCTGGGATATTTTGACGATCAGGCGGCCAATGACGAAGCGTTTAACTCGCTCGGCTGGTTCATGACCGGCGATCTCGGCCGTGTTGACAAGGATGGGTATATTCAGATCACCGGCCGCAAGAAGGATCTCATCATACGGGGTGGCCACAACATTTTCCCGGCGCGCATTGAGAATCTCGCGATGCAGCATCAGGCTGTCATGCGCGCTGCCGCTCTTCCGGTGCCGGATCATCGTCTGGGTGAGAAGGTTTGCCTGGCTGTCGAATTGCGGCCTGGACTGGAGCTTGATCCGCTCGATCTTCTCGCTCACCTGGATCGGTCCGGCTTGTCGCGCTACGACATGCCTGAATATTTCCTGAAGCTTGATTCAATCCCGCTGACGGCGAGCGGCAAGATCCGCAAGATCGACCTCGTCGAGCAGGTCGCGGCCGGACAAATCGCTCCGCAGCCGGTTCGCTGGGTGCCCCCCAAGGCGGCTTCATGAGCGAATCTTCGAACACTGAAGCCGAGCGGGCCGCGCGAGATCTCGAACGTCTTGTTCACGAGATGGCGGCCCCGCCGTTTCATGATCTGTTGCGTCCGCAGGCCGTCAGCGTCGATCCGAAGGATCGCTCCGTCGTCGTGCGGCTGCCGTTTCGTCCCGAGCTATGTGGCTCGAGAGAGCAGTCATTCTTTCACGGCGGCGTCATCGCATCACTGATCGATCTGGCCGGTCACGCCGCCGTTGCAATTCAGGTTGGCCACGCTGTGCCGACGATCGATCTGCGTGTCGACTATATGCGGGCTGCAACCGGCGGCGATCTTATCGCCACTGGCCGGGCGCTGTCGGTCGGTTCTTCGATCGGCCGTGCCGACGTCGAAGTCAGAAGCGAGGATGGACGTTTGGTGGCGGTGGGCCGGGGTGTGTTCAGCACCCTGAAGCGGTGATCCCATGTACGCCGGCATTGAAAACGAATCTGGAGAAGTGTGAATGCGCGCGGTGGTCGTTCATGAATTCGGTGCGCCGGACAGTTTGAAGATCGAGAACGTTCCGGCGCCTGAACCTGGACCGGACGAGGTTCTGATCGACGTTCACGCGGTTGGCGTGAATTTCGTCGACACGCTGGTCATCTCGGGAAAATACCAGTTCCTTCCGCCGCGACCGTTCACGCCGGGCAAGCTTCCCGCCGGAGTGATCGCCAAGGTGGGCAGGAATGTCAGCGGCCTGGCAAAGGGCATGCGTGTTCTGACGACGGCGGAGCAGGGCGGATATGCCGAGCAGGCGACGGCGCTTGCCGAGCAAACCTATCGTATTCCGGATAAGATGTCGTTTGTGGACGCGGCCTCGATGGCGCTGGCCTTTGATACGGCCTGGTTCGCTCTGCGGGAACGCGGCCGTCTGCGCAAAGGCGAAAAAGTCCTGGTCCTGGGCGCGACCGGTGCTGTGGGCATTGCGGCTATCCAACTGGCGAAGGCCTTCGGCGCGTTTGTTCTGGCTGGCGTTTCGAGCCTTGATAAATCGGCCGCGGTCCTGGATGCGGGTGCAGACGGGGTCGTGGATCTCGGGATTGAGAACATTCAGGATGGTCTGCGGGATCAGGTCTTTGCCCTGACCGACGGCAAGGGCGTCGACATCGTCATCGATTCATTGGGGGACCGCTTCCTTCCGGCAGCCCTGCGGGCAATTGCCTGGCGCGGGCGGCATGTCATCGTCGGATTCGCGGCCGGTCAAATCGCCAGCATCAAGACCAATTATCTCATGCTGAAGAATATCGAGATGAGCGGACTGCAGGTCAGCGATTATCGGAAGAGAACGCCGGATCTTATGCGGGAGTGCTTTGATGAAATCTTTGCACTGTACGAAAAGGGCGTGCTCAAGCCGCCGGCGACCTCGGTTCTGCCGCTTGATGCATTCGCGGATGCGCTTATCCAGATTCGCGATCGTAAGGCCAAGAGCCGCCTGGTTCTCACACCGTGACAGCGCAGAAAGCAGATGGCCGGGTGCCGGCATACAATATGTTTCGAGAGCAGCGTGAATTCTGCGTGTCGTCCGATATTGTTCAGGTTGAATAGGATCTCCCTTGGCCATTCGATATAAGGAAATTGCCGACCGGTTGCGCGCTTTTCGGTTGGGATCTGGATTGAGCGCGGACGAGATCGCCAAGCGTGTCGGGATCTCGCGAACCGCATTGTATCGCTTTGAAAAAGGCGAGCTTGCCAAGATCGAAACGCTCGAGAAGCTGTCCGAGCTGCTGGGCGTGTCTATGCCGACCTTGCTCGGGGTGGGCATCGAATACATTCCTTCTGCCGTCAGCTACTTCGAGAGGCTGAGGCAAATCGAGGAACAGGCCGAGCACATCATTGTGCTTTCCGGGCCGATTTCCTTCCTCCTGGCCTCGGACAGGTTTCTGGAATTCCTCGGAACCGTCCTGAAGGAAAGCGTGCCGCCGGATTTGCCGAACCGCGACACGGCGCTCGCGCAGATAGAGCAGATCATGCCAATTCTTGTCCAACGCAAGGAGGCATATCGAAGACGCAAGCCCGGTATCCTGAATCTCATTTCATCGCGCGAGATCACCCGTTTTGCCCGGGGCGGCTTCGCGGGAGATGTGCCGCTCTCGAAGGCGGAATTCGATCTGCGCCGCGAATTTGTGCGGGCCGAGATCGAGCATTTTGCCAGCGTGATCGAAGAGCAATCCATCGGGGTGCAGATCGGTGTTGTGACGGAATCGCTTCCGCATACGCATTTCCAGATTTTCCGGATGAGCGAGACCAAGATGCTGAGCATCACTCCGTTCAGGCTTGGCGAACAGCCGAATGTGCGTCTGGGTGTTGCGATGATCACATCCGCAGCCGAGGCGGTGAGCCTGCATGAAAAAGTAGCTCAGGAAATGTGGCGCGGTGCGCTGAAGGGGAGTGCGGCTGCGGATCATTTGCGGGCGATCATGCAGCAGCAGGCGTGAGATTGCGGCTGCGCCGAGAGAGTGTGTGTCGATCCAATAGGAACTGAAGGAAGATCAGCGAATGGCGATGACAATGAACGGTGAAATTCTGCTGCCCGCCGACCGCGAGACGGTCTGGGCCAAGCTGAACGATCCGGAAGTTCTGAAGGCGTGTATCCCGGGCTGTCAATCGCTTGAGAAGAATGGCGATGCAGGCTTCGTCGCGACGGTCAAGATCAAGGTCGGCCCGGTCGGAGCAACATTCAAGGGCAGCGTTGAGCTGACCGATCTTGATCCGCCAAACAGCTATCGAATTGTAGGACAAGGAGAAGGCGGGGTTGCCGGCTTTGCAAAAGGCGGTGCCCAGGTTGCGCTTCGTGATCCTGAGGAAGGCGACGGCTGCGTTCTCTCCTACCAGGTCGAAGCCAATGTCGGCGGCAAGATCGCTCAGCTGGGCGCGCGCTTGATCGACGGTGTTGCGAAGAAAACGGCCGATCAGTTCTTCGAGAACTTCGCGGCGATCGTCAAGGCGCAGTAGAGCGGGGCATCGGTGTGAAACTCGCTTTTTTGTACAGCAGGTGACCGGGCGGCGGATCCAGGTGTCATGTCGATGAGTGTCGCTGAAACAAAGACAAGTCTGGCCGACGCCAATCGGATCCTCGCCAATGAGGGTGTGCTGGACGCCTTCGGCCACGTCAGTTGCCGAAGTCCGCTCGACAATGGCCGGTTTTTTCTGGCGCGATCGCTCGCGCCTGAGCTGGTGTCGCCTGAGGATATTCTCGAATACGATCTGAGTTCCGAACCCGTCGAGCCGACAGGTCAGGCGTTATATTCAGAGCGTGTCATTCATGGCGCAATCTACCGCGCCCGGCCGGACGTTCTGGCGATCTGCCATCATCATGCCGGCGTTATTCTGCCGTTCTGTCTTGCAGATCTGAAGTTGCGTGTTGTGACGCAACTGGGTGCCTGCATTGGTTCTTCGGCGACGCCGATATGGGATCAGCGCGACGGGTTCGGTGCAACCAATCATCTGGTGACGACGGCCGACCAGGCGCAGTCGCTGGCCGCGTGTCTTGGTCAGCATCCGATGGTGCTGATGAAGCGGCACGGCGCGACGGTCGTTGGTGCATCCCTGCAGGAGCTGGTCTTCCGCTGCATCTATAGTTGCCGCGACGCAGAGCTGCAGTTGAAGGCCCTTCAATATGGCGAAGTCGACGCATTCACGGATGAGGAAATAGCTCTCGCGTCCCGGTTTCCCGAGGCGACGCTGAACCGGGCGTGGGGATATTGGCAGGCGAGGCTGCGAAAGCGTGAGGATCGGGCCGCCTGATTGCGTGTCCGGTCTGACGGCGTGTGATTTGCATTCTGATGATTCTTTGGGAGGTAATGATGTTGCTCTGGATGAAGCTGTGGCGTGTCACAATTCCTGCCATTGTCATGGCGGTCGTATTCTCCAGCTCTCTCGCTGGTGCGCAGACGTATCCCGATAAGCCGATCAAGCTCATATTGCCGTATCAGCCGGGTGGCATCATCGATTTTGTCGGACGCGTAGTGGCGCAGAGGCTGAGCGAGGTGCTGGGACAACAGGTCGTCGCCGAAAACAGATCGGGCGCCGGTGGCGTCGTGGGCGTCACGGCGGTGACCCGGTCGGCGGCAGATGGATATACGCTTCTTCTGATGGATCCGGCGCTTGTCATCAATCCGAGCCTTCACAAGGACGTGGCCTATTCCCTGAAGGAATTGCGCGCGGTGTCCCTGGTTGGGTCATCGCCGCTATTGATGGTTGTCACGCCTCAAATGCAGGCGAAGACTTTCCAGGAATTCATGGCATTGGCTCAGAAAGGCGGAGCCAATCTGAATTATGCGTCGGCAGGAATAGGCACGACGCCGCATCTCGCGGGCGAATTGTTCAAGCTGCGTACCAAAATCGACGCTGCGCATGTTCCGTATCGCGGCTCGGGTCCTTCGATTCCAGACCTGATGGCCGGGAAGGTCCATTTCGCTTTCAATGCCCTTGTCGTTGTGCGGGCCTATATCGCCGATGACCGGCTGCGCGTCCTGGGTGTGGCGGGACCGAAGAGACTTCAATCGCTTCCCGACCTTCCGACGATGGCGGAACTGGGCATGCCCGATTTCGACGTCAATCTCTGGGTTGGAATTTTTGCGCCGCGGGATGTCCCTGACGACATTGTCCAGCGTTTGAACGGCGCCTTGAAGCAGGCGATCGGACACGAGGAACTGCGCGCCGCTTTTGCCAAAATGGGCGTCGAGCCGGTCAGTACAAGCGTCAAGGAGACCGAGACTTTCGTTCAGTCCGAGTTCGAGAAATGGGCCGACGTGATCAGCAAAGCCAAGATCAAGCCGGAATGAGGGGCGCGCGCTCAGCGCCCCTTGGCGTACAAATATTTTGACTTGTTCCAAAATTTGTACGAACATTAGAACGTCCTGACATTTGGCGTGGAGCCTGGGTTCGATGTTTTGGGGATTAAGATGTCTGGCAATTCTGGCTTTCGGGGGGTGGTTGCTGAACCCGGCCCTCGGGCAGGCGGAGCCGGATAGGCTTAATGTTGCCGTGAGTGCTCCGAATAACTGGGACACCAGCATTGTCGCGGTCGGACAACGCGCTGGGATCTTCAGGAAGCACCGCATCGATCCGGAACTGCTCGACGACTGGCTTTACGGCAATCCGGAAGGCGTCAAGGTCTATGCGGATTATGCCAAGATCCCCGAGAAGCTGGCCGTTCGTATCCGGGACGAGTTTATGCCCAAGGCGGCCATGTCTCCCGATGCCGTATCGGGAATCGACGCCATCACGGCCGATGCCATCGCATATCGCTTCATGAGTTCGCCCTTGACCAAGGAGCAGTTGGCGGAAGTGATTCAAATTCCACCGGCCAAGGGCGCGCAGTGACGGGCATCTTGTTTGATACTGTCGACGAGCATTTCATGAGTTTCCTGGTCCAATGAAACCTGCGCCTTTCGAATATCATTCTCCTCGCAATGTGGACGACGCCGTCAAGATTCTGGGCGAGGTCGCATCGCAGGACGGACGCATTCTGGCCGGCGGACAAAGTCTTGTGCCGACCATGGCCTATCGCATGGCAACCCCGGCGCATTTGGTCGATATTAATAAAGTAGAGGGCGCGGCACTCGTCGAGGCGGATGGCAGCCATCTCTCGATCGGCTGCGTCGCAAGGCACGCGGCCTTTGAAGAGCCGGTGATTGAGAATCCGTTGGGACGCCTGTTGTCCGCCGTCTGCCATCACATCGCGCATTATCCGATCCGGCGGCGCGGCACGTTCTGCGGCAGTCTTGCGCACGCCGATCCGGCATCGGAATGGTGCCTCGTTGCAGCAACGTTGGGCGCGGAGATCGAAGCGCGGAGTGTGCGGGGCACCCGGACGATTGCCGCTGCCGATTATTTCGAAGGCATCATGACGACGGCGCTCGCCGAGGACGAGCTGCTTGTCCGCGCCCGCTTGCCGCTGCTCAAGGAAAACGAGCGCTTTGGTTTCTTCGAGTTCAGCCGCCGGGCGGGGGACTTCGGCCTGACAATGGTTCTCGCGGTGTATGAGCTTGAGAACGGAAAGATCGTCAATCCGAGGATGGGTCTTGGCGGCGTTGAGGATCGTCCGGCCCGCAACCAAGCCGCGGAACATATTCTCGCCGGTTCCTCCGTTTCCGAAACGGTGTTTGCGGCCGCAGCGGAAGCCGCCGCCGCCGCGGTCGAGCCGATGGAAGATATCCATGCGCCGGCCAGCTACCGGCGCCATCTGGTGAGGAACGGCATGATTTCAGCTTTGCGGCAGACGGTCCGATGAACCAGCAGCTCGTCGATGTAACGCTGACGGTGAACGGGAAAGTTCATCGCATTAAGGTGGAGCCGCGCTATACGCTCGCCGATGCGATCCGGCATCATTGCAATCTCACCGGAACGCATGTGGGATGCGAGCATGGCGTTTGCGGCGCGTGCACCATACTCGTCGATGGCGAGCCCGTACGCTCCTGCCTGATGTTCGCGATTCAAGCCCAGGATGCCGACATCCGGACCGTGGAAGGGCTCGGCGAGGGTGAGCAATTGCATCCTCTGCAGCAGGCTTTCATCGACCATCATGCGCTGCAATGCGGATTTTGCACGCCCGGATTTCTGATGCTGTTGACCGGGGCGCTCGAGAAGAATCCGAACCTCTCCGACGCGGAATTGAAGGATGTCCTGTCCTCCAATCTGTGCCGCTGCACAGGTTATCAGAATATCATCAGCGCAGCGCGCACAGCCGCGGATGTCATGAAACAACCGGCCCCTGTCGCCCAGGCCGATAGCGCCGGCGCCTTGCCCGAATCCTGAAAGGCGGCGTCCAGCCATGGATCATGAAGGCGATTCTGTCATCGGCCGTCCGGTCGTCCGGCTGGAGGACCCGCCGCTGGTTCGGGGGCGCGGTCTGTTTGCCGGGGACGTATCGTTTCCGCAGCAACTCCATATGCGTGTTGTCCGCTCGGCGGTGCCGCATGGCCGTATTGTCGAGGTCGCCACGGAAGCGGCGTGCAACGCGCCCGGTGTGGTCGCGGTGTGGACGGCGGCAGATGTGGCCGATATTCCGCCCATCGATTTTCGCGATACTCGCGTCGAGCAACTGGTTCCCTATCGCCAGTCCATCCTCGCCGCCGACCGCGTGCGTTACGTAGGCGAGCCGATCGCCGTCGTGTTCGCCGAAGATCCCTATCTTGCCGAAGATGCCGCCGACCAGGTCTTTGCCGAGATCGAGGAACTGCCGTCGGTGATGAGCGCGGACAAGGTCGGTGAATTCTCCGAGGGATGGAACACCGAGCCGATGGTTGTCCGGCAAGGCTATGGCGACATCGATGGCGCCATCCAGGCGGCGCATCGTGTGATCGACCTCGACCTCTATGTCGGCCGGCATTCCGGAGTCCCGATGGAGACGCGCGGCGGCATCGCGCGCTATGACGAGGCATCCGACATCCTCGAACTGCACGGCGCCGCCAAGGTGCCACACCGCAATCGCGAGCAATTGTCGCGGATGCTTCAGCGCCCGCTCAATTCCATTCATTTGTTCGAGGGGCATGTCGGAGGCGGTTTCGGCGTTCGCGGCGAACTTTACCCGGAAGATGTTCTCGTCTGTGTCGCGGCAATGCGCCTCCAGCGGCCGATCAAATGGATCGAAGACCGGCGCGAGCACCTGATCGCGACCAATCACTCGCGCGAGCAGCGGCACAAGATACGTGTCGCCGTCGACGCCGAAGGACGCATTCTCGGCATTGACGACGCGTTCTTCCACGACCAGGGCGCTTATGTCCGGACCCATGGCGCCCGCGTGCTGGAGATGGTGTCGGGCATGCTGCCCGGTCCCTACCGCATTCCCGCCTATCGCGTTGCCGGGCATTACCGGCTGACGAACAAGACGCCGGCGGCAACCTATCGCTCTCCTGGCCGCTATGAAGGCACGTTCGTTCGCGAACGCATGATGGATGCGATCGCGCAGGAATTGTCTATGGACCGCGTCGAAGTCCGCCGGCGCAATTTGATCGCATCGTCCGAAATGCCGTACACGCGCGAGCTCAAGGCGCTGGGCGACGAGGTGGTGCTGGATTCCGGCGACTATGCCGGGCTGCTCGACAAGGCTCTGGCGACTGCCCAATGGCCGGCGCTCCAGGCTGATATCGAGCGGCGTCGCCGGGCCGGTGAAATGGTGGGCGCCGGGCTTGCCATGTTCGTCGAGAAGAGCGGTCTCGGACCCAAGGACGGCGTTATCATCACCATCAAGAAGAATGGCGATGTCGAGGTGGTGACGGGTGGCGCGTCGCTGGGGCAGGGCTTCGAAACCGCAATCGCACAAATTTGCGCCAGCACGCTCGGCTGCGACTATCGCCGCGTCGAGGTCATCCACGGACAAACCAACCGGATCGATCACGGCATCGGTGCGCATGCGACGCGTGCGACGGTGATGACGGGATCGGCGACGCACGAGGCGGCGCTCATCGTGCGCGACAAGGTGCTCGATATCGCTGCCAGTATGATGCAGACCGATAAGACGCAACTGACCGTTCAGGGCGGCCGTGTGCTGCGGGTGAACGAACCGAAGGGGCCCTCCATCGATTTTGGCGAGATCGCAGCCAAGGCGTCAGAGACGGCGGAGGACGGGGACGGACTGAGTGCGGAGGGCTGGTTCCATACCGAGCATATGAATTATCCCTACGGAGTTCATATCGCATTGGTGCGGATCGTGCCTGAGACCTGTGCGGTCGATGTCGAGCGATATCTGATCGCCTATGACGTCGGACGCGCCGTCAACCCGATGATGATTGAAGGTCAGTTGGTCGGCGGTTTTGCACAGGGGCTTGGCGGTGCTCTGTTCGAGGAATTTCGCTACGACGCGCGCGGCGAACCGTTGTCTGTGACATTCGCCGACTATCTCATTCCGACAGCGCATGAAGTTCCACGCGTCGATGTTTTGATCACCGAGGACGCGCCCAGTCCGCGAAACCCGCTGGGATTGAAAGGCGCGGGCGAAGGTGGCGTGAATGGCGTTGGAGCCGCCATTGCCTCCGCGATCGACGATGCGTTGCGCATGCCGGGCATCATTACATCGTTGCCTGTGACGCCGGCTCGTCTGCATGTTTTTCTGCAGCGCACGCAAAATAAGCAGGCGGATGATCAAAATCTGAGCGCGGCTAGTTAGTCGGCAGCCGAAGCTTGACGCTCGAAAGGACGCTATGCCAGCATGTTAGAACGTCAGGACAATAAGAGCATGTCTTCCAATACAACGTTCGACATCACATCGCTTTCGGCACTGAAGCCGGACAGCTATGTTCCGCTCTACATGCAGTTGGCGGAGAAGTTCGTCGATGTAATCCGTACTTCGCATTCGCGCATGGTGGGCGCCGCGCTGCCATCTGAAGCGGAATGCATGGAGTATTTCAAGGTCAGCCGGCCCACGGTGCGTCAAGCGATGGCGCATCTGCTGTCGCAAGGATTGATCACGCGCGGTCGCGGGCGCGGCACGTTCGTCGCTCCGCAGCGGCTGGATCACGACCTCAGCCGTGCGTTTGAAGACGAGATGCGCGCCGCCGAACGCGCCGTGCGCTTCGAGCTGCTTGAGCGCACCAGCGTGACGGCTCCGAAGAGTGTAAGCGACGCACTCGACCTGAAGACAGGCGAGAAGGTCGAGCGTGTCAAGCGTCTGCGTGTGCTCGAGGATGGCGTGTTCGGCTATGAGGAAAGATATATCCCTGCCGCCTATGCGCGGAGCCTGACCCAGCGGGCGCTCGAGAACAAGGCGATCTACTCGCTTATCCAGGATTATGCCGGAGAGGCGCCGGCACGGTTTTCGCTTACGATCCGCAGTATTGCTGCGACAGCCGAGTACGCGCGCATCCTCAACGTCAAGCGCGGCGCGCATTTGCTGTCGAGCGAGCACACCTATTTCCTGTCGTCCGGCCGTCCGGTGCTCTATGGCGCCGTTCTGTTCCACGGCGACAAGTATCAATTCAGTGTCACCACATCGATCAGCCCGTCCTAGGCGCGGTGGCATGAAGAATGGGCGTTACACGGGGTAAGGAGGAAGGAACAGAATGATCAAGTCAGTCAGCAGGGCGATCGCCCTGGGAGCAGCGTTGCTGGTGCTGCCGGTGTCCGGAGCAGCCGCGCAATCCTATCCGAACAAGCCGATCCGGCTCGTGGTGCCTTACAATCCAGGCGGCGTTGTCGACTATGTCGGGCGTACGCTCGCGCAGTATCTCAGCAAACCGCTGGGACAGTCGGTGGTCGCCGAAAACCGTCCCGGTGCAGGCGGCATTCTCGGGACCGACACCGTCGCCCGCTCCGCGCCTGACGGCTACTCGCTGGTGTTGATGGATCCCGCGATCGTCATCAACCCGACCTTGCAGGAGAGCATGCCGTATGACCTCTTCAAGAATCTGGAGGTCATTTCCATCGTCAGCTCGTCGCCGCTCGTTCTGGTGGTGTCGCCGGAACTGCCGGTAAAGAACTTTGCGGAGTTGGTCGCTTATGGAAAGGCCAATCCGGGCAAGCTGAATTTCGCCTCCGCCGGCATCGGCACGACGCCGCATCTGTCCGGCGAGATGTTCAAGCAGCAGACCGGCGCGGATGCGACGCACATCCCGTACAAGGGCATCGCCCTGTCTTATACGGACATGATGAGCGGCAAGATTCAGTTCTCCTTCAGCAGCATCGCGGGAGCCCTGCCGTTCACCTCGGACAATCGTGTTCGCGCGATCGCCACCACCGGCGCCAAGCGCACCACCAGCGTCTATCCGGACCTGCCGACCGTGGCGGAAGCAGGTCTTCCCGGATTTGAAGTGGACCTGTGGCTCGGCCTGTTCGCGCCGGCCGGACTGCCGGCGGATGTCCGCAATAAGCTGGCGGGCGCCATCGCCGAGATCATGAAAGATCCGACGCTGAAGGTTGCTCTTGCCAAGGTCGGCGCCGAGCCGCGCGGAACGACGCCGGAAGAGGCGGCGAAAGTTCTCAGGCAAGAACACGACAAGTGGAAGAAGGTTATCACCGACGGAAATATCAAGTCGAACTGACGTGTAACCAAGGCGCTGCCGGTTCAGATTGCTTGGAGATCTGGGCCGGCAGCGTTTTTTCTCCGGCACAAGGCGAAGTGGTAGAGATGAAGATCAGAGCAGAGAAAGATTTCTGGTCCGGCGTGCTGTTTATCGTTTTCGCTGTCGTGGCGATCATTACGGCGCGCGGCTATTCGATGGGAAGCGTCGGCCGGATGGGACCGGGCTATTTCCCGATCGCTCTGGGCTGCTTCCTGGCGTTGCTTGGCATCATCACGGTCGCCAAATCGCTGACGGTCGACGGCGAGCGCATGGAAAAGCTCAATCTCGGTCCCATCGCCACGATCGTGGTTGCGGTCGCTCTTTTCGGACTTTCCATCGAACGTCTGGGCTTGATCATTTCAATCGCGATCGTCACCGCAATCCTCGCGGTCGTGTTTCGCGGCCTGAGCTGGATCAGCTTCCTCTTTCTGACCGGTGCGTTGATCGCATTCTCGGTCATTGTATTCGTCTACGCTCTGCAGCTTCCCCTCTCCATCTGGCCGGCGATCTGATCCCATGGATGTCTTTTCAAATCTGGCACTCGGATTTCAGGTCGCGCTGGGCCTTCAGAACATCGCGTATTGTTTCCTCGGCGTTCTGATCGGAACCCTGGTCGGTGTGCTGCCCGGCATCGGGCCGGTCACCACGGTTGCGATGCTGCTGCCGGTTTCCTTCACGCTGCCGCCTGAATCGGCGCTGATCTTGATGGCCGGCATCTATTACGGCGCCCAGTATGGCGGCTCGACGACGGCCATTCTGGTCAATATTCCCGGCGAAGCATCCGCGGTCGTAACGACGATCGACGGTCACATGATGGCCAAGCTAGGCCGGGCCGGACCCGCGCTCGGCATTGCGGCTATCGGCTCGTTCTTCGCGGGTACCGTGTCGACATTGCTGGTCAGCTTCGCTGCGCCGCCACTGGCGGCTGTCGCCCTCAATTTCGGGCCGGCTGAATATTTCTCGCTGATGGTCTGCGGTCTTATCGCGGCGGTGGTGCTGGCGCACGGATCGGTCATCAAGGCGATCGCGATGGTCGTGATCGGGCTGCTGCTCGGCCTGGCCGGAACGGACGTCAATTCGGGAATCCGGCGCTTCACCTATGATCTCCCCAGTCTGGCCGACGGCATCGAGTTCGTCGCATTGTCGATGGGCATCTATGGTCTGGCTGAGGTCGCGTACAATTTGCAGAAGAAGGCTGAAGCTGCCGGTGAGATCCAGAAAATCGGCCGCGTCTGGCCGAGCCTGGCGGATCTGAAGTTCTGCATGCCGTCCATCCTGCGCGGGACGACGCTGGGGTCGGTGCTTGGCGTGCTGCCGGGCGGCGGCGCTTTGCTGGCGGCATTCGCGGCCTATACCCTTGAAAAGAAGACGGCGAAGCCGCCGCGCAATTTCGGTCAGGGCGATATCCGCGGCGTTGCAGCGCCGGAATCGGCAAATAACGCAGGCGCACAGACCTCCTTCATTCCGATGCTGACGTTGGGCATCCCGGCCAATCCGACAATGGCGATGATGATCGGCGCCCTCATGATCCACGGGGTTTCGCCGGGGCCGAGCGTCATGACGGAACGACCGGCCATGTTCTGGGGCATCATTGCCAGCATGTGGATCGGCAATCTGATGCTTGTCATCCTCAACCTGCCGCTGGTCGGATTGTGGGTGCGGCTGCTCCGGATACCCTATCAGTACTTGTTCCCGGCCATCATCGTGTTCTGCTGCATTGGCACCTACACGGTGAACCGCAATCCCTTCGATCTCTACGTCATGTGTTTCTTCGCCGTGTTCGGCTATCTCTGCGTCAAGCTGCAGTGCGAACCTGCTCCACTGATCCTGGGCTTCGTTCTCGGGCCGATGATGGAGGAAAACCTGCGCCGTACATTGCTGATGTCGCGCGGGGATCTGTCGGTGCTCGTGACCGAAAAGATCAGCCTGGGCTTTCTCGTGATTGCCGCATTGATGTTGCTGATCGTTGCGGCGCCCGCGGTGCGCAGAAAGCGCGAAGAGGCGTTGCGCGAATAGCGGAAGGACGGGCGCTGGGCATGCGCGGCGCCGGACAAGGTCATGCAGCGGCCGGAATTACGGAGCCGGGCCGTGGGAAAAGATATCAGCGAAAAAGAAACGCCCCTCGCGAGAGGGGCGTTTTGCTTTTAGGCCGACTGGCGCTGCGCGATCAGCTCAACGAGCTCAGGCGGCGATATCGGCGCATGATTGATGCGCACGCCGAATGTCGAGAGAGCATTCTCGACCGCCGAGATGACCGCTGCCGGAATCGGCAGCACGCCGGACTCGCCGACGCCCTTGATGCCCAGCGGGTTGAGATCGGTGGGTGAGGTGAAGTGGATCAGATGCATCGGCGGCGTCTGGCCGGCGGTCATCAGGAGATAATCCGCGAATGTCGTCGTCACGGGCTGGCCGGTTTCATCGAACTGCATCCGCTCGAACAGCGCATTGCCGAGACCGTGAACGATGCCGCCCAGGACCTGTCCGTCGACGATCTTGGGGTGGATGGTGCGGCCGCAATCGTGAGCGAAGACGATGTTCCGGACGTCCACTCCACCGGTCGCGATATCCACTTCGACTTCTGCGACCGCCGTTCCATTCGAATAAGTCATCGGATCGATGATCACCTGTTCGGTGAATTCCATGCCGGGTGTGATGTTGTCGGGCAGCCGGTATCCCGGCGTGCCGCTCACCGTGGACACGATTTTGGCGAATGTGACCTTGGCATCCGCGCCCTTGACCCTGACCTCGCGGCCCTCGATTTCGAGATCGTCCTCCGCGACTTCGAGCAGCCGGCTGGCGACGGCGATCAGCTTCTGGCGGATTTTGAGGGCAGCGGCGTGCGCCGATGAGCCGGCGAGGACGGCCTGCCGGCTGTTGAAGCCGCCGAACCCGAGCGTGGTCGCGGCGGTATCGCCGGTGGTGACCGAGATGTTGCCGATGTCTCCGCCGAGCTGTTCGGCGACGATCTGGGCGAGCATGGTCTTCGTGCTCTGGCCCATGGCGACGGCGCTCGACGAAACGATGACCGTGCCGCTGGTTCCAATACGCACGGTCACGGGTTCGAACGGGCCTCGGCCGGTGCCTTCGACATAATTGGCGAAGCCCATCCCGATAAAGCGTCCGTTCTCGCGTGCGGCCTTCTGCCGTTCCGGAAAGTCTGCCCAACCCGCCGCAGCGAGCGCTTCGGCCTGGCATTTTGGATAGTCGCCGCTATCCAGCACCACCTGGATGCCGCCCCGCGTCACAAATGGTTTTGGATAGGGCATTTTCTCGGACGGAATGAGGTTGCGCCGTCTGACTTCCGCGCGATCGAGGCCGAGATGGTCGGCCACCAGATCGAGCAGCCGCTCCATCACAAACACGCCTTGCGGCTGACCGGCGCCGCGCACAGGTGTGACAGGCACCGTGTTCGTCAGGACCAGCTTGACGTCCATATGATAGGCTGGAACCTCATATGCGAGCGGCAGCGCCGACAGCGAACCGTACGGAACGTTGACGCCGCGCGCGGTATAGGCGCCATGCTCGTGCAGCAGCAGGCCGCGCACGCCGAGAATGCGGGCGTCGTCGTCATAGGCGATTTCGACATCCCAGTGCTGATCGCGTTCCTGGGTCGTGGAGATGAAGTGCTCGCGTCGGTCCTCGATCCATTTGACCGGCGCATTCAGGAGCTTCGCCGCAAGACTGATCACGATCTCTTCGGGATAAAAGACCAGCTTCGGCCCAAAGCCGCCGCCGATATCGGGCGTGATCACGCGAACGCCGGTCTCTTCCAAACCCAGAATGTCGCAAATCAGCCGCTTGGATGCATGCGGCGTCTGAGTTGAGTTCCAGACGGTGAGCATGTTGTCGACGGCATCGAATCTGGCGAGGAGGCCGCGGCCTTCCATGGAATGGCTGCCCCCGCGGTGAAGCGAAAAGCTCTGCGATAGACGGTGCGGGGCTTTTGCAAAAGCCGCATCGACATCGCCGTAGGACAATCCGAACTCGGCCAGCAGGTTATGCGGGCCGTTCGCGTGAACCCGCGGTGCGCTGCTGTCGAGTGCATCTCTGGCGCTGACCGCCGCCGGCAGCGGCTCATAGTCGATTTCCACCAGATTGGCGGCGTCTTCGGCAATGTACCGGTTGTCCGCAACGACGACAGCCACCGGCTCGCCGACATAGGCGACTTCCCCATCGGCGAGAATCGGCCGATCGACGATCTGCCGGTAGCTCGGGCTGGGAAGGCCGACAGCCAGCAGGGGAGTGGTGACGTGGGGAAGCAGGTCCGTGAGTGCGTAGACGGCGTGGACGCCCGCGACGGCCAAAGCGGGGGAGGCATCGATTGCCTTGATCGTGGCATGCGCGTGCGGACTGCGGACAAAGGCAGCCTCCAGCGTACCTCCGAGGCGGATGTCGTCGACAAACCGTCCCTGTCCCCGGATCAGGGCATTGTCTTCCAGTCGGGGCACCGAGGTGCCAAATGTCTTACCCAACGCGCGGTCCCCTGATGTTTCCCAGGCGGGCGGCCTTAAATGTCCTAATATTCTAACATATCAGCGGGGGAGCGGACTGGAAAGCCTGATGCGGTGCGTATCCGCCATCCGGGTGGCGTCCGTTCCGGAGGAGGCTTCGTCCCGGCACGGGGGCGGCGGGCTGAAAAACCGCCGGGCTTTCGTTTCTGTGCCAATGTTGGCCGACCGGCACAATGCGGCACTCAACCTGTCACCTCTGTTGCGGTGCCCGGCGCGGCTGCCGCTTTTCCAAGAGGCTGATCGGAGTCTTGATGAAGCCGCAGCGGATGTGAACTGAGCTCGCATTGAC
>JAEWCJ010000474.1 GCA_023390695.1 Pseudomonadota bacterium
GTCAATCCCGGGCCAGGCCGCCGCCCTCTAACGAAACCACGCCCGCACCGTTGGGAGTATTCACCACCTGTACGACGGATGGCGACACGCGCTCGAATAATTCGATGGTCGCGCGCTCCAGATCGGAGAGACTGCCCCGCGCCTCCACCGTGCGCGGCGTCGTGGCGGAATAGAAAATCTGACGCATTTGCGGCTGGAATACAAAAACCGCCGCTGCCAGCACGACAGCCAACACCGCCAAACGGCCCAATCCGGTTTTCATCGGTATCCTGCGGAACTGTGTCGGAGCATCCGGCGCATTCCAACGCGCAGATGGCAGGATGGTTTCTCGCCGCGCCGTCCGCCCCCTCAGTTCTGGGTCTGGGCAACCGGCGCCAGACGGCTCCAGATCTCGTCCTTGAGTTGTACGAGCGGCGGCGCTACCAAGATGACCGGCGGGGACGCGGTTCTGACACCGTCCGCGACCAATCGGGCGATCTTGATCTCGCCGTCCGTGTAATAGAGATCGCCCTCGCCGTTGCGGCCATTCAGCGTCGGCCCGACCCCGGTGACCTGATAGACCGCCGTGACCATTCCGGCCTTGGCGAGGTCTTCGATCAGCAGATCGCGGTCGGCGTCGATGCCCGGCGCGATATGATGCGTCACCTGTCCGGTATAGCGGCTCACGCCGACACCGCGATCGAAGGTGACGGCGCCGAGCCAGACCGGACGCCCCTCGTCGCCCTTCTCCAGCACCAGCCAGAACCGCACGTGATGGCGGCGGTCGGCGCTCCTGCCGTCCGGCTTTTCAAAGGCGAGGTCCTCTTTGCGACCGTCGTAATACAGCGGACTGACCGGTGCCGTCTTGTAGGCGCGATCGAGCAGCACGCTGCCGACGATCTCAATGCTCGACTTCAATGTGATCGGATCGGCGGGATACCAGCCCGCTGCGTGCATCGCACGCAAAACATCCTCGCGCGAGCCGACGAGACCGACATTGAGCGCATCGCCCGGAATGCCCTGCGCGGTGTGCGTAACCATCGACCGGCCGGCGAGCCCTTTCTGGTGTTCGTAATGCGTCCAGGCTGCGGGCAGCACGATATAGGCAAGCAGACCATAGACCGCCGCAACGACGACCACGGTGACGATGATCCGGCGCAAGGCCGGTTTCAGGGATGCAGCCACCGCCCGATCCGCCGCACCGCCTCCTGCATGTCGGCTTGCGAGCCGGCGTAGCAGAAGCGAATGAAATGATGTCCGTTCACGGGATCGAAATCGATGCCCGGCGTCACCGCGACATGCGCCTCCTGCAACAGGCGGCGCGCGAAGTCGAACGAGTCGTCCGAGAAACGCGACACATCGGCATAAAGATAGAAGGCGCCATCGACGGGCAGAAACTTGTCGAGACCGATCTTCGGCAATTCCGCGATCAGGATGCGCCGGTTCTCCTCATAGCCGTGCTTGACCGCGTCCATTTCCGGACGGCCGTCAAAGGCCGCCTCCGCCGCAAGCTGCGACAGGGTCGGCACCGAGATGGTCAGATTGCCTTGCAGGCGTTCGATCGGACGCACCAGTGGCTCCGGCGCCACGATCCAGCCGATGCGCCAGCCGGTCATGCAGAAATATTTGGAGAAGGAATTGATCACGAGCGTCGTGTGGGAGATCGCCAGCGACGTCACCGCCGGAAAGGCGTAATCAAGCCCGTGATAGATCTCGTCGGAGATGAACCGGACCCCTTCGCCTTCCGCCACGCGGATGAGGTCCGCCAGCCCTTCACCCGTCATCATGGTGCCGGTCGGATTGGCGGGGCTCGCGACAAGCACGCCGGCAAGCGGCGATTTGCGATGCGCCGCGAGCAGCGATTCGGGCGTGATCGCCCAGCGCGTCGCCGCATTCGTTTCGATCAGCACCGGCTCGCAGCCGAGCGCTGTGAGAATATGCCGGTAAGGCGGATAGCCCGGATTGGCGATGCCGACCCGGTCGCCGGGCTTGAACATCGTCAGAAAGGCCAGAATGAATCCGGCCGACGATCCCGTCGTCACGATCACCCGCGCCGGATCGACGCTGACGCCGTAGCTCTCCTTATAATGCCGGGCGATACGGACCCGGAGCGAGCCAATCCCAAGCGCCTCGGTGTAGCGCAACGGGCCATCCAGCCCCCGGCGCGCCGCCTCGATCGCGGTGCGCGGTGCGGCCGCGGCGGGTTGTCCCACCTCCATGTGGATAATGTGATGCCCCTCTGCCTCAAGCCGTGTCGCCGCCGCAATCACGTCCATCACCATGAATGGCGGCACGTCGCTGCGCGCGGAGGGGGTCAAAAGAGCTTTGGCTCGATCCAGCATGTGACAAGGCCCGTGCGGCTCAGGCGGGGCTTTCGCCCCGCTGTTGCCGTATTCGCCCGGCTTTTTCGCTTGTCCCGGACATGACTCTGGCGTGATTTGACGTCATCTGGCGGCCTCTCTAGGTTGCCGCGAAAGGCCCGTAATCAGCGACATGAAATCCGTGGTTTCCCCTATCAGGACGCGCCTCTTTAAGCCAGCGTCCCGCGCGGTATCGGTTTTGACCGCGGCCGCGCTCGCCGCCGTGAGCGTCCCTCAGCCGGCCGCGGCGCAAGGCAAGATGCCGATCATCCGCGACACCGAGATCGAGCAGCTCCTGCGCGACTACACGCAGCCGATCCTCAAGGTCGCCGGCCTGTCCAGCCAGAACATCAAGGTCGTCATCATCAACGATCGCAACTTCAACGCCTTCGTGATGGATGGCCGCCGCATCTTCGTGAATACCGGCGCGCTGACCGAATCGGAAACCCCGAACCAGATTATCGGCGTGCTCGCGCACGAGACCGGCCATATCGCCGGCGGCCATCTGTCGCGGCTGCGTGACGAGTTGGCCAATGCCCAGACGATGGCGATCATCGGCATGCTGCTCGGCATCGGAGCCATGGTGGCAGGCGGTGGCGGCAGCGGCGCAAGCCAGGCCGGCGCGGCGGCGATCGCCGGCTCGCAGCAGGCGGCTCTGCGCACGGTCCTCTCCTATCAGCGCAACCAGGAAGAGCAGGCCGATCGCGCGGCAGTGAAATTCCTCAATGCCACCGGCCAGTCGGCGAAAGGCATGCATGACAGTTTCAAGCGCCTTGCCGACCAGATGATGTTCACCGCCCGGCAGGCCGATCCTTATGCGCAATCGCATCCGATGCCGAAGGAGCGCGTTGCCGCCCTCACGGAGATCGCGAAGACCAGCAAGTTCTGGGACAAGAAGGACCCTGCCGAACTACAACTGCGCCATGACATGATGCGCGCGAAGATTTTCGGATTCATGGAACCGCCCTCCACCGTGATGCGGCGCTATCCGCAAAGCGACACTTCACTGCCGGCCCGCTATGCGCGCGCGATCTCGGCCTATCGCCATGGCAATCTGCAGAACGCGGTCGCGCAGATCGACGCGCTGATCGCGCAGCATCCGGGCAACCCATATTTCTATGAGCTCAAGGGACAGGCGCTGCTTGAATCCGGGCGCGGCGCCGAAGCCATCGCGCCGCTGCGCCGTGCGGTGCAGATGATCCCGAATGCGCCGCTGATCCAGATCATGCTGGGCCAGGCCCTGGTCTCGACCAACAATCCCGCCCATGCCAACGAAGCCGTCGCCATGCTGCGCAATTCGCTGGCGCGCGAACCGGAAGCCCCGGCCGGCTATCAGCAGCTCGCGATGGCCTATGGCCGCAAGGGCGATCTGGCGCAGGCCGACCTCGCCTCCGCACAGGCCGCCTTCTACCGCGGCGACATCAAGACGGCGCGCGAACTCGCCGCGCGTGCCAAGACCCGCTTTGCGGTCGGTTCGCCGGGCTGGGTGAAGGCCGACGACATCGTATCGACGAAACTTCCCGAGTCAGCGCAGATGGGACGGCGCTGACGCTCCAGAGGATCATCCTATGATTTTTCCACTTCGCCTGATTGCCGCTGCCGCTCTTTTCGGCATGAGCTTTGCCGTCCTGCCGGCAAGCGCGCAGAGCTTCACGCCGGCGCAGCGCACCGAGATCGAAGCGATCATCAAGGATTATCTGATCAAGAATCCCGAGATCATGCAGGATGTCCTGCAGGAACTCGAAAAGCGCCAGACGATGGCCGAGACGGAAAAGGCCAAGGCGGCGATCACCTCGAACAAGGAGGCGCTCTTCAATTCGCGCCACCAGGTCACGCTCGGCAATCCGAAGGGCGACGTCACCATGGTGGAGTTCTTCGACTACAATTGCGGCTATTGCAAACGCGCGATGACCGACATGATGGAACTGCTGAAGAGCGACTCCAGTCTCAAGGTGGTGCTCAAGGAATTCCCGGTGCTCGGCGAAGGCTCGGTGCAGGCGGCGCAGGTCGGAGCAGCGCTCGCCCTGCAGGACAAGAGCGGTAAGAAATATCTCGATTTCCACCAGAAGCTGCTCAGCGGCCGCGGTCAGGCCGACCGGACGCGCGCCCTCGCCGCAGCCAAGGAGGCCGGCGCCGACATGGCGCGGCTGGAAAAGGACATGAATGGGCCGGAGGTGCGGGCCGCGCTGGAGGAAAGCTTCAAACTGGCCGAAACCCTGGGTCTCAATGGCACCCCGAGCTACGTCATCAACGACGACGTTGTGATCGGTGCCGTGGGCGTGAAGGTGCTGCAGGAGAAGATCAACACCGCCCGCTGTGGGAAGCCAGCCTGCTAAACCGGCTGAAAGCCCTGCCTTACAGCCTTATTTTAACTATGATTTCGGCCTGCAGCCCCATCGGGGATGGCTCCGCCTTCAGGCTTCCCCTGACGCGGGCGGGCCCCTATAACGGGGCCTCGCGGGACGGCGGCGCCCCGCGCCAATCCCGGTTTCAGCCCGTCCGCTAGCCTCACGTCATGGCCAAGACGATTTACGTCCTGAACGGACCCAATTTGAATCTGCTCGGCACCCGCGAGCCGGCCATCTATGGCCGCGCGACGCTGGCCGACGTGGAGAAGCTGTGCCGCGAGACGGCGAAGGCGCACGGCCTTGCAATCGAATTCCGGCAATCCAATCACGAGGGCGAGATTGTCGACGCCGTCCAGGAGGCGATGGCAAAGAAAGCCGCCGGCATCGTCATCAATCCCGCCGGCTACACGACGACGTCGGTCGCGATTCTCGACGCCCTGCTCGCCTCCGGCCTGCCCGTGGTCGAGATCCATATCAGCAACATCTATACCCGCGAGGAATTCCGCCAGCATTCGCTGGTCTCGAAAGTGGCGAAGGCGGTGATGTCCGGTTTCGGCGTCAAGGGCTATGCGCTTGCGATCGACGGTCTCGCAGCAATGATCGAACAGTCAAAGAACTAGAAAAATCGAGGTTGAAGGACGTGGCACGCGGTCCGCAGAAAGACGACAAACCCACAAGCAAGTTCGCGATCGACCAGGACGCGATCCGCGACCTGGCGAAATTGCTCGACGAAACCAACCTGTCGGAGATCGAAATCGAGCAGGACGGCACCCGCATCCGGGTCGGACGCGGCGGACGCGCGGTGGCCCCGGCGCCCATCGTTCCTGCTCCGGTTGCGGCGGCGCCTGCGCCGGTGGCCGTGCCCGCCGATCCGGCCAAGCATCCGGGTGCGGTGCCCTCGCCGATGGTGGGCACCGCCTATCTCGCGCCCTCGCCCGGCGCCAAGCCCTTCGTCGATGTCGGCACCCTGGTGAAGGCCGGCGACACGCTTCTGATCGTCGAAGCGATGAAGACCATGAACCAGATTCCGGCGCCGCGGGCCGGCACCGTGACGCAAATCCTCGTCGAGGACGGCCAGCCGGTCGAATTCGGCGAAGCGCTGGTGATTATCGAATAATGTTCGACAAAATCCTCATCGCCAATCGCGGCGAGATCGCGCTCCGGGTGCTGCGCGCCTGCAAGGAACTTGGCATCCAGACCGTCGCCGTCCATTCCACCGCTGACGCGGACGCGATGCATGTGCGCCTCGCCGACGAGAGCGTCTGCATCGGACCTCCGGCCGCGCGCGACAGCTATCTCAATATTCCATCGCTGCTCGCTGCCTGCGAGATCACCGGCGCCGATGCCGTGCATCCGGGCTATGGCTTCCTGTCGGAGAATGCCCGCTTTGCGGAAATCCTGGCCGAGCACGATATCGGATTCATCGGGCCGAAGGCCGAGCATATCCGCCTGATGGGCGACAAGATCGAAGCCAAGCGCACCGCAAAGCGGCTCGGCATTCCGGGCGTGCCCGGCTCCGAAGGCGGCGTCACCGAAGACGGCGAAGCGCTCAAGATCGGCAGGGAGATCGGCTATCCCGTCCTGGTGAAGGCCCCCGCCCGCGGCGGCGGCCGCGGCATGGAGGTCGCAATTTACCAGCAGGAATTTAGCGT
>JAEWCJ010000486.1 GCA_023390695.1 Pseudomonadota bacterium
TCACAATCCCTTCAGTGCGGTGCCGGCGGCGAGCAGCAGATATCCGATGACGACCAGCCAGAAGGCGTAGGGGGTCACGAACGGGATGGCCACCAGCGTCCCCATGATGGCGGCTACGACGAGTACGAGCGAGATCAGAAAAACAGTCTGCTTAGGCGCATTCAAAACCGGCATTCCAGCCCCCTTGAGAAAAACGGCCTCTTCGGCCAGCGTCAGTAACGACCGAATCCGAGTCGCCGCGTCAAGCGGCCTCGCGGTCGCGCCCCCGGCGGAACCCCCGGCCGGGTCAGGCCGTTCACAGCAATTCGGAGCTCCGTTGCATGACCATCACCATTGCCCATCTGCAGCCCGTGATCGCGCTGATCGCCGGCATCCTGATCCTCCTGGTGCCGCGGCTGCTCAATTTCATCGTTGCGATCTATCTGATCCTGGTCGGCCTGCTGGGGCTTGGAATTTTCCGCTGAAAGGCCGGAAAGCCCTTGAAATTCAGGTCTGGCCTGACTTTTGTTCCGGTTGAAAGAACATCCAAAACGAGCCAAAGACAGGCCCAGGTTTTGGCACTGCAACAGGACAGGCGTGATGACGAAGTGGGTCTACACCTTCGGCGATGGTAAGGCCGAAGGCAAAACCGAGATGAAGAACCTCCTCGGCGGCAAGGGCGCGAATCTTGCTGAAATGGCCAATCTGGGCCTGCCGGTGCCGCCGGGCTTCACCATCACCACCGAAGTCTGCACCTACTATTACGCGCACGAGAACAGCTATCCCGCCGAGCTGCAGGGGCAGGTGGCGGAGGCGCTCGCCCATGTCGGCAGGATCGCCGGCCGCGCCTTCGGCGACGCCAGGAACCCGCTGCTGGTTTCGGTCCGCTCGGGTGCCCGCGCCTCGATGCCGGGCATGATGGACACCGTCCTCAATCTCGGTCTGAACGATACCACCGTCGAGGCGCTGGCCGAACTCTCCGGCGACCGGAGATTCGCCTTCGATTCCTATCGCCGCTTCATCACCATGTATTCGAATGTGGTGCTCGGCATCGAGCATCATCACTTCGAGGACATCATGGAAGAATACAAGGACGCCAACGGCCACACCCTCGACACCGACCTGTCCGCCGAGGACTGGATCGAGATGGTCAAGCGCTACAAGGTGCAGGTGCAGGAGGCGAGCGGCAGGCCGTTCCCGCAGGATCCGCAGGAGCAATTGTGGGGCGCGATCGGCGCCGTGTTCGGCTCGTGGATGAACCAGCGCGCGATTACCTATCGCCGGCTGCACAACATCCCCGAAAGCTGGGGCACCGCCGTCAACGTGCAGGCGATGGTGTTCGGCAATATGGGCGACACCTCCGCCACCGGCGTCGCCTTCACCCGCAATCCGTCCACCGGCGAGAAGAAGCTGTACGGCGAATTCCTTATCAACGCGCAGGGCGAAGATGTGGTGGCGGGCATCCGCACGCCGCAGGAAATCACCGAAGATGCGCGCAAGGAAGCCGGCTCCGACAAGCCATCGCTGGAAGCGGCGATGCCGCAGGCCTTCGCCGAATTGCAGCGCATCTACGGTCTGCTCGAGAAGCATTACCGCGACATGCAGGATCTCGAATTCACCATCGAGCAAAATAAGCTCTGGATGCTGCAGACGCGTTCCGGCAAGCGCACGGCGAAAGCCGCGCTGAAGATCGCGGTCGAACTCGCCAATGAGGGCCTGATCACGCAGGACGAGGCGGTGACCCGCATCGACCCGGCCTCGCTCGACCAGTTGCTGCATCCGACCATCGATCCCAAGGCTGACCGCAAGGTGATCGCCAGCGGCCTGCCGGCGTCTCCGGGCGCGGCGTCGGGTGAGGTCGTATTCTCGTCCGATGAGGCGGAAGCGCTGAAGGCGCAAGGCAGGAAGGTCATCCTGGTGCGCGTCGAGACGAGCCCGGAGGACATCCACGGCATGCACGCGGCGGAAGGCATTCTGACGACGCGCGGCGGCATGACCTCGCATGCCGCCGTGGTGGCGCGCGGCATGGGCAAGCCGTGCGTATCCGGCGCCGGCTCGCTGCGCGTCGATTACAGCAAGAACACGATGATGGTCGCCGGCCAGACCTTCAAGAAGGGCGACGTCATCACCATCGACGGCTCGACCGGACAGGTGCTGGCCGGTCAGGTGAAGATGATCGAGCCGGAACTCTCCGGCGAATTCGCAACCCTGATGGGCTGGGCCGACAAGCTGCGCAAGCTCGGCGTGCGCGCCAATGCCGACACGCCGGCGGATGCGCGCACCGCGCTGAAATACGGTGCCGAAGGCATCGGCCTGTGCCGCACCGAACACATGTTCTTCGAGGCCGACCGCATCCAGGCGGTGCGCGAGATGATCCTCGCCGACGACGAGAAGGCGCGCCGCGCCGCGCTCGCCAAGATTCTGCCGATGCAGCGCAGCGACTTCATCGCGCTGTTCGAGATCATGCAGGGCCTGCCGGTCACCATCCGCCTGCTCGATCCGCCGCTGCACGAATTCCTGCCGCATGGCGACGAGGAGATCGCAGATGTGGCGAAAGCGATGGGCACCGACGCGCAGAAGATCAAGAATCGCGCCGCCGAGCTCGCCGAGTTCA
>JAEWCJ010000014.1 GCA_023390695.1 Pseudomonadota bacterium
CGTCTGGATCTGCCGGGAGAGATCAAAAGCCTGAACGTATCGAATGCCGCCGCCTTGTCGCTTTACATCGCGACAACGCGGCTGACGTCGTGAACCGTTGCCGGCTCAGTTGTAGACGCTGACCGGCCCGCGGTTGCGCTTGTAGTGGTAGTAATGCGGGTGGCGCGGCGCATGGGTGTGGCGATGGCGGTAGACCGGTTTGCGGTAGCCGCGCTCAGCAGGATAGGCCCGCAGCGGGCGATACGGCTTGTAGAGGCGCGGCGCGTAATCGGGTCCGGGACCCGAATAGACCGGTCCCTGATTGACCCTGTAAAGCGGCACCGGCGCGTCCTGCATGATCACCTGCGGCTGCTGCACGATGACCGGCTGCGGCCGCACGATCACGGGAGCCGGCTGCACAACGATCGGTGCCGGCTGCACGATGACCGGCGCAGGCTGCACATAGGTCACCGCCGGCGCGACAGCGACATAGCTCGAGGCACAGCAACCGTTGCCCCAGCCCCACGAGCCGCCCCAGGAGCCGTTCCAGCCGCCCCAGGAATTGCAGCAACCGGCGGCCGCCGGCTGCAGACCCAGCAGGCTGACGAGGCCCGCTGCAATTGCAGTCAGATAAAGACGAGACATTTTTACTCTCCCTGTGATTCAACCTTCGAATGTCATGTTCTGAACGTCATGGCCGGTGGCGCGGCGGATTTCGTCTGCGCCGGATGTCGACTTCGGGCGCGATGTACATCGGTCCGGTTGGCGCATACTCGGTGGCGGGACTCGGGTCGGATCCCGCGGACCACGATTGATGGAAAGGTTGCGCCTGCGGCGGCATCGGACGATGCGCCGGCGGATTGATTTCATAGCGTCCGACATGCGGAGCGCTGCCGAGCGACGGGAAATAGCGCGGCACCGGCCGGTAGATCGGCGGCTGCGGCACGAACGGCGACGGATAGACGGTGACGGCAACGGCGCCCGGCCGGTACAATCCCCAATCTCCCGTGGTCACACCCCAGGAAGCGTCATAGCCGTTAATCATCACCGGCACGTCGGCGCGGCCCGGCACCACATAGGCGGGCGCATGATCGGCCTGCGTCACGCCTGGAAACAGCGCAGCAACAACCGATCCAACCATTGACGCGAGAACGCGCCTACGCATGAACGCCACCACCGGATAAGCCAAATAATCGTCGTATTTTAGACGTTGAGAGCTTTGAAGGTGCTAACGGCGCGGGTAAATCGGGTGTTAGCATTAACGTGACGCTACCCTTCCACCCGCGCGATACAGGGGCGTTCCATGCGCGGCAGAAGACAACGCGACAGGCCGAGCCAGTCTCCCGGCCAGACGAGCGAGCCGAGCTTTCGCAATCGCTACGACGATCTCGAGCGGAAGCGAGACGTGTTGATCGCGCGGCTCGATGGTCTCGGCGAATATGGACGTACGCATCCCTCCGCAGGCAAGGCGATGGTTCTTCTCAACCGCACATTCCGGAAAGCCTCGGTCGTGCAGCGCGTCGCCATTCTGCAGGCGGCGGACTGGCTCATCAGCCTGATCGAATTCGGCTCCGGGATCGTTTGAAGAACGTCAGCGCCTGCATAAGCGCAGCGCAATACAGGGCAAGCAAACTGCCCGCCCTGTATTGCGTCGAAGGTCACCGTTTGATGCAGCTCAACACGATCCGCGACGGCGCATCCGATCTGCATGTTGCACCGAGCGGGTAAGCCGGGTTTTCGCCGGTGGTGATCGTGACGGGCGTATGCAGGCCGCTACCTTCGCTGAAGCAATAAGCGTTCAACACAACCTCGTCGGCCGCACAGGTGGCATTGCAGTTAGTCGTGCACTGATCGGGAATGACCACGCGGACCTGGGAAACGCCGGGCTTGCCCGGTGCACCTGCTTCGCCGCGTTCGCCCTTCTCGCCGCGCTCACCTTTTTCGCCGCGCTCGCCCTTTTCTCCGGCTGGACCGGCTGGGCCGGCAGGTCCGGCCGGACCAGCAAGCCCCTGGATGCCCTGTGCCCCGGCATCGCCTTTGTCTCCCTTGTCACCTTTTTCGCCCTTGATGCAGCCTGCGACGGCGACCGACAACGCAACAACCACAGCTATTCGTAGAAGCGACATGTGAATTACCCCCGTGACCCCAAGGCCGGAATGGTGACCGTGGAGACGAGAGCGCGCAAGCGGGAATGGTCGCGAAACCCCTGCAGGTCCTTGCGACTCGTTCGCTCGACACGCGTGCGGCGGTCGGGTCCGGACTATTCAAGAAAAGCTATTGCTGTCGGGGGTTTCTGGTGCCGGGTGAGAGGATTGAACTCCCGACCAACGGTTTACAAAACCGCTGCTCTACCGCTGAGCTAACCCGGCAACCGCCTGACAGCTAGCAGCGTCGAAGCCGTTCGACAACCGCTAACGCAGGCCTCTGATCGCCGCTCAGTAGCTGTCGCTCTTGCCGAATTCGCAGCCCGCGGCGGCGTAGTAATACTTGCCGACGCCATAGGCATCCTGACGGATCACCGGCTTGCAGCGCGCCATCCATTTGCGGTCACGTTCCAGCGCCTCTTCGAGCGCCTCGCCGCGCGGTTCCTCGACCTTGTAGACGCGGGCGACGCCGCTCGGGGCGCCTTCGCGGATCGTGAACACGCAATTGCTGCCGCCGCTGAACGAGCCGCCGCCGCCGACACAGCCGCCGCTGAAGGTGTATTCGGCCAGCGCGCCGGTCGAGATCCCCGCCTGCAAGGCCAGGCCGCCGGCCAGTGTCAGCACCCATCGCCCTGTCGCCATGTCTCTCTCCCAAACGGCCTCGCGGCCGCCATATCAGGAGACGGAACTGCAACGGGAATGCCAGGGAAAATGTGCCGTTTTGAGACACAACCTGTGGATGGCAGCGTTCTGCGGCAGAATTTTACCGCGAAACAGGCGCGCGGCACCCAGCGTCGACCGGTTTGAGGGATCAGGCCAAAGCCGCCAGCGGCGGGAAGAAATGCACGGCGATCTCCGCCGGTTCGGTCATCAGCGGTTCGATCTTTTCCTCGAAAAATTCGCGGGCGGCGATCCAGGCAATCCCGATGCGGGCAAAGAGCGCGGATTTGCGGATGCCGCAGACCGCACCGACCGCCTTGTCGGCGATGGCCGACAGCGAATGGTTCTCCGCCACGACGTGACCGCGCCCGTCCTCCAGAATGTAGTCATTCCCCATCCGGGTGATGCTGACGATACAATCCAGCTCCGGCCGCGGCCCAAGAATATAGAATTGCGGCTCCCGGGCCTCGGTCGCCCCGGTGTCCCAGCCGCTGGCCTCCCCCTGTGCTTCATGGGCGGCATAGATCGAGAGGAGTTGCGACATCTCATGTGCCTGCCAGACACCTTCTGCCGCGTGATCGGAACGCTGCTGGAATGGAATAACGGTCATTTTTCCACCTTGAACAGAAGCCTGTGCAACTCTCGGTCGTAATAGGACAGTAATTCCCGAGCAAAGTCCGACGGTTCGACGCCGAGGGCGCGGGCCCATTCCTCCATGCTCTCGCTGGGGACTCGGCCAAACCCGTTCTCGATCTGTGAAATGAACGTGTAGTATTTCAGGCCCAGCTTCTGGGCCAGATCGATCTGCGACAGCCCGGCCTTTTTCCGCAGATCCTGCAGCCAGCGGCCCGCGTTCTTGCGCAATTGCCGGGCTTCCGGTGCCGCTTTGGCGAAATGCATTGGGGTTCCCATCCCGGAATCCTATTGAGTTATGGCGTATTTCAATTGTACTGACTATTTCAGAACCGCTAAACTGCGGTTTAAGAAACAGATGCAGTCGAAACTAAAATTATCACGTTTCGGCTGAATGCGAAATCACCGCGGCGGGGGACCGTGAGGAGGAGCCATGCCGGTCCATATCGGGCGCGCAGCGCCACAGGCCACGTCAGGCCCGCAGAGACTGGCCGTCGCCATATTGCTGGCGGGCTTCAGCGCCTTCGCCCTGCTGGTTCTCTTTTTGCCGCCGCCGCTCATTCTTCCTGCGGTCAGCACCTTGCTGCTGGCCGCCGCGGGCGGAATCGCCCTGATCGCCTGGCGCAGGCCATGCCCGCACCAGTCGAAGCTCAGCTACTGGGATGTCGCCGGCGCAGTGACCTTCATCGGCATCGCCGCAGCCCTGCTGAGTGAGCCGGATCAGGCGCTACCGCTTTTCGAGTTCTCGCGTACCGCGAGTTCCGAATAACCCGATCGCAAATACATCAACATCTGACCGGACCGTGAGAATACGGTCCCTCGTGCAATGAGGCAGACGTGGAAAATATCTACAACGATTTAGTGACGCTGTTCGAATACAAGAACCTCGCAGCGCTCCTTCAGATCATCATCATCGACTTCGTGCTCGCCGGCGACAACGCCATCGTCGTGGGCCTCGCCGCCTCGCGCGTTGCGCCCGAATACCGCATGAAGGTGATTTTCTGGGGCATTGCCGGCGCGGTGGTGCTGCGCATCATGTTCGCGGCGGTCGCCACACAATTGCTGACGATTGTCGGCCTGACCTTCGCCGGCGGCATTCTGCTGCTCTGGGTCTGCTGGAAGATGTACCGTGAAATCTCGGCGCATCAGCCGCAACCGGCAATGGCCGGCGGCGCGCCTGCAGAGGGCGCCGGCTCGCCGAACTATAAGGGCGTATCCATCGGCGCGGCGATCCTGCAGGTCATTATCGCCGACGTGTCGATGTCGCTCGACAACGTGCTGGCGGTCGCCGGTGCCGCGCGCGGCAACATCGTGATCCTCGCCATCGGCCTGACCGTCGCCATCATCTTCATGGCGGTCGCCTCTGCCTATATCGCCAAGTTGCTGGCGCGCTATTTCTGGATCACCTGGATCGGCCTGTTGGTCATCCTGTATGTGGCTCTCGAAATGATCTGGAAGGGCTCGCATCAGATCGGCTGCGCCTTCGTTTCGCAGCAGGTCTGCGAGGCCGGGGCTCTGGCGACCTTCAGCGCCCTGCTCTAGGCGCACCAGCACATATCGCTGCAAAAGGCCGGGAACAAAATCCCGGCCTTTTGTATTTCCTCTGACGCCCAAGCGCCCAGGCGGCTCCTTGCGGTGGGGGCGTCGGAGTCTGCGGTGACCATCGAACCAAAATCTGCGTCGTGGAATTGGGGCACACGCTCGTTCCAGTTCGGCGCGCGCAATCCCAGCCCGCTGCAGGACGCGCCGACATTCTGGCGAGTGATGGCGCAGATCGCCACGATCGTGATGGCCGTCATCATGTTCGGCGCCTTTCTGTATGTCGCACGATCGCTGCTGGTGCCGATCCTCAGCGCCCTGGTCGTCAGCCTGACACTCGGACCGCTGTCGGCGCGCGCCGTGAAAGCCGGCTGGCCGGCCTGGCTGCCGGCGATCATCGTCGTGCTGCTTCTGGGCGGCGCTCTTTATCTCGCCGCGCTCATTCTCGCCGAACCGGCCTCCGATCTGATCAGCCGCTCGGACGAAATCGGCAACACCATCAAGGAGAAATTCAGTTTCATGGAGCGGCCGCTTGCCGCCCTGCGCGAATTGCAGACGGCGCTTGCCGGCGGCGCCAGCCTGCCGGTCGACGTCAACCGCAATGCCGCGCTGGAAAGCATCGTCTCGACATTGCCGCCCTTCGCGCTGCAATTCGTGTTGTTCTTTGCGACGCTGTTCTTCTTCGTCTTCGGGCGGCAGGCGTTTCGACGCTATATCGTCAATCTGTTCGGCACCCGCGAGGGGCGTCTGCGCGCGCTGAAGATCGCCAACGACGTCGAGCAGAATCTCAGCGTCTATCTCCTCACCGTGACGGCGATCAATATCGGCGTCGGCCTGTTCGTCACCGCGATCACGTTCGCGATGGGATTCCCGGCGCCGCTGTTCTGGGGCGCCCTCGCCTTCCTGCTCAATTACATTCCCTATGTCGGCCCCGGCATCATGCATGTGACGCTGTTCGTCATCGGTCTGCTGACATTCCCGACCCTGTGGCCGGCTCTGGTGGCGCCCGGCCTGTTCATCCTCTTCACCTTCTTCGAAGGGCATTTCCTCGTGCCGGCGATCATCGGACGGCAATTGCTGCTGCATCCGCTGGCGGTGTTTCTCTCGCTGGCCTTCTGGGCCTGGCTGTGGGGGCCGGTCGGCGCCTTCCTCGCCACGCCGATTCTGATCATGGCGATCGTCGCCATCGATCACGTCTATCCGCGTTCAAGGCATCTGCTGCCGGGCTGACCTTCACGCCGAACGTAGCCGAGTGCGGCAGCAGGGCCTGCGGAGTGCGACGGCCACCGGCATGAAACGCCCGGGCCCTGTCCGCCCCACGAAACCGAAACGGAGGCGAAACTCGAAATGCCCGCCGGGCTTTAACAACTGAACGCGCGGAGCGGCAAACGTGGAAACGGAACCATGGTGCGGCCGCCCGGAATGACACACCGCAGGGGCGTGAGGGCTGTTGCAACAGTCAGGAGAGGCAAGATGCCCAGAAAACTCGCGATGCTCCTTTCCGCCGTCTTGCTGCTGGGAACGGCATCTGCCGCACGTGCGGACGCGACCGAAGATTACAGCAACTATCCGCTCGCCAACGCCTACAAATATTGCGACCGCGGCAGTGCATTCGCGTGCCGCCAGGTTCAGGAGCTCAATGCCGAGGACAATGCGATGGCCGCCTATGGCGCGGCCAATCCGCGCAACCTGATGCCCGCGCCGGTTGCGCCTCAGCGATACCGGTATCGCCCACGCTAGGCGTCCGGCGCGGCCATCCTCGTTCTGCCATCTAGTTCTGCAATTTGGCGCCGGCCTCGGCGACCGCTTTCGACCAGCGCGCGAGCTCCTTCTTGTTCAGTTCGAGAAGATCGCCGGGAGAACCGCTCACCGGATCGATCCCCTGCCCCTCCAGGCTCTTTTTCACCTCGGGGGATTTGATGATGCCCGAAATGATGGTGTTCAGCTTGCCGACGACATCCGGCGGCGTCTTCGCCGGCGCCCAGACTCCGAACCAGGCCGATACCTCGAAATCATCCAGTCCCGCCTCCTTCATCACCGGCACGTCGGGAAGCGCTTCGATGCGCTGGCTGCTGGTGATCGCAATCGCGCGCAGCTTGCCTTCCTTGATGTGCGGCAGCAGCGGCAGATAGTGATAGAACATGAACTGCACCTCGCCGCGCAGCAGATCGGTGATGGCCTGCGCACCGCCGCGATAGGGAATATGCGTCGCCTTCAGGCCTTCGCGTGCGCTGAACATCGCGCCGGAGAGATGATTGGAGGTGCCGTTGCCGGACGATCCGTAATTCACCTTGCCCGGATTGGCGCGGATATAAGCGATCAATTCCTTGACGCTGTTGACCGGCAGCGACGGATTCACCACCAGGACATTCGGCGCGGTGCCGAACTGGATCACCGGCGCGAAATCGGCAATCGGATCGTAGTTGATCCTGGCATAGACCGCCGGATTGATCGAATGCGTTCCGATGGTGCCCATCAGCAAAGTGTGACCGTCGGGCGCCGCGCGTGCGACCGCTTCGGTTCCGATGGTGCCGCCCGCCCCGCCGCGATTGTCGATCACGACATTCTGGCCGAGGGATTTGCCGAGTTCATCGGCCAGAATGCGTCCGACCAGGTCGGTCGTGCTGCCGGGCGGGAACGGAACGATCAATGTCAGTTGTCGGGTTGGATAAGTCTGCGCGCTGGCCGTCGGCACGGCCCAGCACATCGTTACGGCCACAACCAGACCTATCGCCAACTTGACGATCCGCATTCCCATGACGTTCTCCCGATTGTTCCGCCTTACGGCTGTCATTGAATTGCGCAAAGACTAGCGGGAGGACGGTTGCAGCGACAAGACCGTGTTCGCGCAGCGCACGCCCACCAGACCTGCAGGGAATAGAATTGGGCCGGCGGTGTTCTTGTCCGGTGTCCGGGCTGAGGTCTGCACCGAAGGACAATATCCAAAGGAGACGTATCCAAGGGAGACGCCCATGACTGGCATGCCCACGACGACTGAAACGCCCATGTTATCTCGCCGCCACCTGCTTGCCGCATCCGCCGCCGCAGTCGCGTTGCCGGCCTTTGCCGCATCTCCGGTCCATGCCGCCGCGCCTGTAAGCGGCAAACAGGGCCCCGCCTTTTACCGCTTCAAGATCGGCGACTACGAGATCACCGCCATCAATGACGGAACCTGGTATCGGGCGATCGACGACAAGTTTGTCCGCAATGCCGCGTTTTCCGATGTGCAGAAGGCGCTGAGCGACGTTTTCCTGCCGACCGACACATTGCCGATCCCCTTCACCGCCCTGCTGGTGAATACCGGATCGCGTCTGATCGCGCTCGATACCGGCACCGGCGGCCAGATGGGCTCCATGGCGCCGCAATCCGGCACCTTTGCCGCCAATCTGGCGGCGGCCGGCATCGATCCGAAAGCGGTCGACGCCATCATCATCTCGCATTTCCATCCCGATCACATCAACGGCATCAAGACCAAGGACAATGCGCTGTTCTTCCCCAATGCCGAAATCAATGTGCCCGCGCCGGAATGGGCGTTCTGGATGGACGATGCCAACATGTCCAAGGCGCCGGACGCCGCAAAGCCGGCCTTCCTGAATGCGCGCCGCATCTTCGCCGACATCGCCAAGGACGTGAAACGTTTCGAGCCCGGCCGGGATCTGGCGCCCGGTCTCACATCGATCGCGGCCTATGGCCATACGCCCGGCCACACCGCCTTCAGCATCGCGTCCGGCAACCAGTCGATGCTGTATCTCGCCGACACCACCAACAATCCCTGGCTGTTCGTGCGCAATCCGGAATGGCAGGCAATCTTCGACATGGACGGCGCCATGGCCGCCGACAACCGCAAACGCCTGCTCGACCGCGCCAGCGCCGACAAGATGCTGGTGCACGGCTATCACTTCCCCTTCCCGGCCTCGGGCTACATCACGAAGACCGCTACCGGCTACGATCTCGTGCCGGTGATGTGGGCACCGATGTAATTGCCGGGCAACGTCCCAACGAGAAAGGGCCGCATCGCTGCGGCCCTTTGTGTTTCGTCTCGCTCAGAATTTCAGCCCGAACCGCGCCAGGAATGTCCGGCCCGGCAACGGGTAGGCGCGGTAACGGCCCACCACGGCGGTGCTCGCAATT
>JAEWCJ010000032.1 GCA_023390695.1 Pseudomonadota bacterium
GTCGGGGGACGGGGAGGGGTGGGGACGTGACCAGACTCGTGTAGCTCTAACTCTCCACTCAGCGTGACGTTGCAGTCGCCAAGGTCGGGCGCGGATCGCCAAGCGCCACCCAGACATTCGGGTCTTCCTGCGACTGACGCTTGACGAAGCGATAATTCGTCGCCGACCAGAGCAGGATCTCCTCGTTCTGATTGTCGAGGATGAATTCACCCTTGTCGGTCTTGACCGTGAGAACCGCGTGTCCGTCGCCGTTCCGTTCGCGCACGACCGTGATCAGCAGCGCTTCGCGCGGCCAGCCTGCCTGGATCAACAGCCGTCGCTTGAGCAAGACATAGTCTTCGCAATCGCCACGTCCAGTGTCCGGGTAGGACCATTTTTCAACCACGCCCCATTGTTCCATATCGGTCATGGGCCGGATGGTGTCATTCACCCACTTATTCACGCGGACGAGGTCTTTCCAGGCCTTGCCGGTGAGCACGACGTCGCGGGCGGCGGTCGGCCGGCTATCACATTCGCGTGGCTGGTCGGCGCAGAACTCGACCCAGCCGATCGGGGCGCGGGAGGCTTCGCCCAGGGACACGAAAAGCGGACGTTCGCTCGCAGCCTGTGCCGGAAGTCCGAGCAGCGCCAGTAGGCCCAGCGCCATGATCACGCCGCGGGCGGATCGGCCGGCTGCCTTGCCGGAAGTATTTCCGGCGCGTGTTCCAAGTATTCGTTCTGAATACCGCTGCATTGGGTGGCCCCTGTTCCCTGTCGTTGAGGCCATAATTCCCACAAAGTTTTTGGTTTGCCGCTAATCCGGCAAAGGTGATTTGAAGATAAACGAAGTAAAAATCGAAACGAATACAACGAAAACTATCGTCTATTTTGAATAAAATTTGAGATGACGGGATTTGATTCAAATTTTACGGATTAACCGCGTAAAGTGCGGCCGGCCGCGTGTTGATGCGGAGCGGCGACGCGGCCGTTAACGATAAAATGATCCCGCGACCGGCGCGGCAGATGCCGGGTCGGGGTGCTTTCAAATCGAGTTAGGGGCAATTTAGCGGCGTGCGACGCCGTCCGGCGTTTACCCGCCGGTCACGCTTTCTTCCAAGAAGTCCGGATGCTGCAGCCGCGTGAACTCGACTGCGAAGCCCTCGTCGAGATGGCGCACGACCCGGCCCTGCACTTTCCCGAGCATCACAAGCGATCCGATCGGGGGACGCTGCTGGGTCGCGACGCCGGCGCCGGACAGGGACAAGTCGATCAGCCGGCAGCCGATATTCAGGCCGTTGGGCATGATGAGCATTGTCATCGGGTTCTTGGGAATGAAGCGGCCATGGCGGCGGTCTTCCGGCTGCGCAAGCAAATGCCGGTTGGCAAGCCAGGTGAGCTGGGCGGCGAGCTTGTCGCGCTTGCGCAGGGTCGCCGCAATGGTCATGGCGAAGCCGTTTTCGAACAGGCGGGCGGCGACGCCCTCCAGGCGGCCGACATGATCGATATAGGCGATCACCCGTTCACCGATCTGGGCGGAGACCGGCGCGATCAGCGCCATGCCGCCGGGCGACATGTCGACCACCTGACAGGGATATTCCTGTCTGTTGGACAGCATGTAGCGGCCAAGCAGATTGACGCTGACACGCTGAAACCGGCGGCGCTCCTGGCTGTGGGGCAGGATGCGCGCGGTGCCTTGAGGCAGATCGGTGTGCAGCAATGTCATGGACACGTCAGGGGCAATAAACTGCGTACACGCATGATGCGTGCACGCAAACGACGCTATGCAAGCAGTCTTAACGTCGCGTTAGCCGTATTGGGCGCGTGAATTAGCGGCGCCCGCCCTCGTAGACGACAAGGGCCGGCCGTTGCGGCGGGCGTGCAGCTTTTGTCGCAAAAGGCGGCGCCGCCATCGCATCGCTGACTCCGCCGACAAAACGCAGAGTCTCGAGGCGCAATCCGGTGACCGGTTTTGCGTTCAGCCACCAGGGCAAGTCGAGCGGCGCCAGCGAGCCGAGCAGGCGGGCCGGAACGCGGCCGCGATGTCCCAGCGGCAGCAGCAGCATTTCCAGACCGAGGCTGGCGCCGTCCAGATTGCGGCCGCTCACATGCGCTACGGCGCCGGTGGTCTCGTCGGTGAGCGTGCGGACGAGGTCGCGGACCGGGGCAATATCGGACCAGAGCGGAAAAAACGGCGTGCCTTTGAGTTCACGGCCGAAAAGCGCGCAGACGCGGGTGCCGGCGAGCCGGAAGGGGTGTCCACAGCCGGCCTCGATGTCCAGCATGAAGACATTGCCGAGCGCACGCCGGATGGCGCCGGGCTCGATATCCTCGCGATCCGGGGCCAGCCGGCGGCCCCGGCATTTGTCCCAATAAGCGAATACGTCCCTGGTCGCAGCGAGCTTCATGCGCCGTCCCGTTTGGCGGCATGCGGCCGGAAACGCCCCGAAACGGGACAGTCCGGCTGTCGTCATGCCTGGTCGTCGTGCACGGAGCAGGGGATGTGCCGGTTTTTCTGACCCGGGCCGGGACCGGAGCGGCGCTTTTAAGGTTAACAAAAGGTTGACGTTGGCGGCGGCGGCAACCTGTCGTAGGCTGTTGTCGATCCAATTTTCGCCGTCAGGTGGCTCCGGGCGGTGGCAGACTTCAGAGCCAGGGGAGAGTGGGGACGTGACAAGCCCGCAAGGGGCGGCGTCCTGGAAGATGGGCTCGAAGGGGAGGACGAAAGTCCTCCCCTCATTTTTTGCTCTGTTTTTTATCCCGGCTCCCTTGCATCGATGGCGCTGCCGCGCGACCTATGGCCCTGCATGTCCGAACCCATACCGGTATCCCCCCAGCGCCAGCCCATCCTCAATGTGCCGTCAGTCCTGACCGCCGTGCTGGCGGTGCTTGCCGTCGTGCATGGGCTGCGTGCCGTGTTGTCGCAAAACGCCGACCTTGAACTGCTGTTGCTGTTCGCTTTCATTCCGGCGCGCTACGAGGCCGGTTTCGTGCCGCTGCCGGGCGGGCTCGCCGCCGACGCCTGGACGTTTTTCACCTACGCATTGATTCACGCCGATCTGACCCATCTCGGGTTCAACGCGATCTGGCTGCTGGCGTTCGGAACACCGCTGGCACGCAGATTTGGTGCATTGCGCTTTGTCCTGTTCTGCGTGGTCACCGCAGCGGCTGGCGCGCTGGCCCATCTCATCACCCATACGGGAGAGGTGCAGCCGATGGTCGGCGCATCCGCCGTGATCTCCGGCGCGATGGCTGCCGCCATGCGGTTCGCTTTCCAGCCGGGAGGTGGCATGCAGTGGCGCGGCAACATGCATTTGCCCGCCGTGCCGTTGCTTGTGGCGTTGCGGGATACGCGCGTTCTCGTTTTTCTGGCCGTGTGGTTCGGTCTCAACCTTCTGTTTGGATTGGGATCCGTCCCCATCCTCGGCAACGATCAGCCGATCGCATGGCAGGCGCATGTCGGTGGCTTCCTGGCAGGCCTTCTGCTGTTCAGGTTTTTCGATCCCGTGAGCCACTCTGCTGCAGTGCAAGACGATCCGCTGAAGCCGCTCTGAATCTTTTAAAACGCTGCTCTTTGTCTCAATGACAAATTGGTGCCTTAGACTTATGTCTAGGTTGGTTCAGCGCTGGCCTGCGGGCGTCGGCGGTCGGCGCTTTCCAGTGCGATTGGCCGTGCTGCAGGGAGGCGACAGGATGATTGTCAGTACAATTTTATCCGTCAAAGGCGATAAAGTCGTAACCATCGAACCGACGGCAACGCTGGAGGCTGCCAGCAAACTTCTCGCGTTGCATCGTATCGGTGCCGTGGTCGTGACCGGAGCGGGTCAGCGCATTGTGGGCATCGTGTCGGAACGCGACATCGTGCGCGCGCTGGCGGGACATGGCGCCGCCGCCCTCGCTTTGCCTTTGACCGAATTCATGACGCGCAAAGTGGTGACCTGCGGCCGCGGCGATACCATCGCCGATCTGATGGAACGCATGACCGGCGGAAAATTCCGCCATTTGCCCGTGGTGGAAGACGAGCGCATGGTCGGCATCGTTTCGATCGGCGACGTCGTGAAGCTTCGTGTGCAGGAAATGGAGCACGAGCACAACGCGATGCGCGATTACATCCAGAAG
>JAEWCJ010000176.1 GCA_023390695.1 Pseudomonadota bacterium
AATGCGAGGCCTGCGGCGAATGGAACACCATTGCCGAGGAGCAATCCGGTTCGGCATCGCAGCCGCGCGGTCCCGGCAAGGCGCCGGGCAAAGGCCGGCCGTTCCAGTTGCAGTCGCTGGCCGGCGACGTCAGGGAAGCGCCGCGGCTCGCCACCCGGTTGAGCGAGTTCGATCGCGTCACCGGCGGCGGCCTCGTACATGGCTCGGTGCTGCTGGTCGGCGGCGATCCCGGCATCGGCAAATCGACCTTGCTGATCCAGGCGGCGGCGGCGCTGGCGCGGCTCGGACATCGGTCCGTCTACATCTCCGGTGAGGAAGCGGTCGCTCAGGTCCGGCTGCGCGCCGAACGCCTCAAGCTCGCCGATGCCCAGGTTGAGCTCGCGTCCGAAACATCGGTCGAGGATATCATCGCCACCCTCTCGACCGGCGCGCTGCCGCGCCTTGTCGTCATCGACTCGATCCAGACCATGTGGACCGACACGGTGGAATCGGCGCCCGGCACCGTGACGCAGGTGCGCGCCTCGGCCCAAGCCCTGATTCGCTTCGCCAAAAAGAGCGGCGCCGCCGTCATCCTGGTCGGCCATGTGACCAAGGACGGGCAGATCGCCGGCCCGCGCGTCGTCGAGCACATGGTCGACGCGGTGATGTCCTTTGAAGGCGAAGGATCGCACCAATTCCGCATCATGCGCGCGGTGAAAAACCGCTTCGGCGCCACCGACGAGATCGGCGTCTTCGAGATGACCGGGCTCGGGTTGCGTGAGGTGACGAATCCCTCGGAACTGTTCCTGTCGGAGCGCGATCTGGGCAGCCCCGGCACCGCGGTTTTTGCCGGCATCGAGGGCACACGGCCTGTCCTGGTGGAAATCCAGGCGCTGGTGGCGCCGAGCGCGCACGGCACCCCGCGCCGCGCCGTGGTGGGCTGGGACCAGAGCCGGCTGGCCATGGTGGTTGCGGTGCTGGAGGCCCATTGCGGCGTGAAACTCGCCAGTCACGATGTCTATCTGAATGTTGCGGGCGGCCTTCGCATCCAGGAGCCGGCGGCCGATCTTGCGGTCGCTGCGGCACTGGTATCCTCGCTGGTGAACGCGCCCCTGCCTCCGGATGCGGTGTTCTTCGGTGAGGTATCCTTGTCCGGGGCGATCCGCCCGGTGGCGCAGGCCTCCGCACGCCTCAAGGAGGCCGCCAAACTCGGCTTCACCCGCGCCTATCTGCCGGAAACGGCTCAGGCGGAGGCCTCGCCGGAAAATCCGCTCGCGCTGAACGCGAGCAGCAGCCTGGTCTCCCTCGTCTCCGAAATCGCCGCACGCGGACAAGGCCGGAAACGCCAGTCCGCGCCCGCTGGCGAAGAATAGGATTGCGAGCCCCCTTCCGCCGTCGTGTGACGCAAACCACCCATTCGTTGCGGCACAGTGCCCATATCCGCGGAACCATGCGACAAGACGGGTGACGAGGCATTTTGAGGCGGTTATACAGGCGCGGCCCGCCCAGTGCGGCCATTTTCATGTGCTTATCCGGCCGCCATCACAAAGATTGCCAATGCCGATCACTCTGCTCGACATCATCCTGCTCGCCGTGATGCTGATTTCAGGGCTTCTGGCCATGATCCGCGGCTTTATGCGCGAAGTCCTGTCGATCGCGGCCTGGATCGCAGCGGCACTCGCGACCCTCTATCTGTTCAACCGGCTCCTCCCCCACGCCCAGCAATATTTCAATAACGATATGGTGGCGAAGGCGGCGGTGATCGGCGGCGTCTTTCTCGGCACCCTGCTGATCGTGTCGATCATCACCGTGCGGATATCCGACATGATCCTTGACAGCCGCATCGGCGCGCTGGATCGCTCCCTCGGCTTCCTGTTCGGCCTGGCCCGGGGCCTGATTATCGTGGTCGTCGCGTTCCTGTTTTTCGACTGGCTGGTGCCGCAGAAGTCACAGCCGAGCTGGGTCACGGAGGCAAAATCGCGGGTGGTGCTTGCAAGCACCGGGGATTGGCTTAAGTCCATGTTGCCGGACGATCCGGAAAGCACCATCTTGAAGCGGCTCAAGAAACCTGGCGCCGACGAGCCGGCCGAACCCTCTGCCGCGAACCCCGGCCAGCGCTCCGATGCCGGGCCGAACCAAGGGACGGCCCGAACCACCGGCGAGGGCTATGAGCGTTCCGACCGTGCCGGAATGCAGCAATTGATCGAGACACGAGCCGCCCGCTGACGGGCGGCGACAGGAGAGTTGGACGAGGCGATGACCGAAGCCCACACCGAATCCCCTCGCCCGCAATACGACCTCGACCTGAATGCCGACCGTCTGCGTGAGGAATGCGGCGTCTTCGGCATTTTCGGTCACCCGGACGCCGCCGCCATTACCGCGCTCGGCCTGCACGCGCTTCAGCATCGCGGGCAGGAAGCCTGCGGCATCGTCTCCTTCGACGGCCGCCGCTTCCATTCCGAGCGCCGCCTCGGTCTTGTCGGCGACACGTTCTCCGATCGCGCGGTGATCGACCGCCTGCCCGGCACTTCCGCTGTCGGCCATGTCCGCTATGCGACCACCGGCGAAACCCTGCTGCGCAACGTGCAGCCGCTTTTCGCCGAACTCGACCCGTTCGGCTTTGCCATCGGCCACAACGGCAATCTGACCAATGCGCTGACGCTGCGCCGCGAACTGGTGCATGAAGGCGCCATCATGCAGTCCACCACCGACACCGAGGTGATGCTGCATCTGGTCGCGCGCTCGCACAAACCGCGCTTCGTGGACCGTTTCATCGACGGCTTGCGCGCCCTCGAGGGCGCGTATTCTTTTGTCGGCCTGACCAACAAGAAACTGGTCGGCGCCCGCGACCCGCTGGGCATCCGCCCGCTGGTCCTCGGCATGCTCGACGGCTGTCCGATCCTGGCGTCGGAGACCTGCGCCCTCGACATCATCGGCGCCAAATATGTGCGCGACATCGAGAACGGAGAAGTCATCATTTTCGACGACAAGGGCACGCAGAGCTTCAAGCCGTTCCCGCCGACGGCCGCGCGCCCCTGCATTTTCGAGTACATCTACTTCGCCCGTCCGGATTCGATCGTCGGCGGCCGCTCGGTCTATGAAGTGCGCAAGACCATGGGCGCGCAGCTTGCCGCCGAAGCCCCTGCCGACGCCGATGTGATCGTGCCGGTGCCGGATTCGGGCGTGCCGGCGGCGCTCGGCTATGCCCAGGCGGCGAACATCCCGTTCGATCTCGGCATCATCCGCAATCACTATGTCGGCCGCACCTTCATCGAGCCGACGCAGCAGATCCGCGCGCTCGGCGTGCGGCTGAAGCACAGCGCCAACCGCGCCGTGGTCAAGGACAAGCGCATCGTGCTGCTCGACGATTCCATCGTCCGCGGCACCACCTCGACCAAGATCGTGCAGATGATGCGCGACGCCGGCGCGAAGGAGGTGCATTTCCGCATCGCTTCCCCGCCGATCACCCCTCCGGCCTATTACGGCATCGACACTCCCGAGCAGGACAAGCTGCTGGCGGCGACGCACAGTCTGGAAGAGATGCGCAAATTCATCGGCGCGGATTCGCTCGCCTTTCTCTCGGTCGACGGCATCTACAAGGCCATGGGTATCGGACCGCGCGATCCGGCGCGCCCGCAATTCACCGACCATTGCTTCACCGGCGACTATCCGACCCCGCTCACCGACCAGAGCATGAGGTCGCATACGCCGCGGCAATTGTCGTTGCTGGCCGAAGCAAGCTGATCCGGCCTCCGGCCCCATCCAATTCCTTCTCCATCCGGCGTGATCACCTTGAGTAAACCTCTTTCCGGCCGTACGGCACTCGTCACCGGCGCTTCGCGCGGCATCGGCCGCGCCACCGCCCTCGCACTCGCCGCCGCCGGCGCCCATGTCGTCGCTGTCGCACGCACCGTGGGCGGCCTCGAAGAACTCGACGACGAGATCGCCAATGCGGGCGGTACCGCAACGCTGGTCCCCCTCGACATCAAGGATGCGGACGGTATTGCCCGCCTGAGCGCGGCTCTCGGCGAGCGCTATGGCAAACTCGACATCCTGGTCGGCAATGCCGGCATTCTCGGCGTGCTGTCGCCGCTCTCGCATGTCGAACCGAAGGACTGGGACGACGTCATAGCGGTCAACGTCACCGCCAACTGGCATCTGATCCGCTGGCTGGAGCCGCTGCTCAGGCAGTCCGACGCCGGACGCGCCATATTCGTGACCTCGGCGACCGCCTGGCTGGGCCGGGCCTATTGGTCGCCCTATTCGGTTTCCAAATCCGCCCTCAATACCATGGTGCAAGCTTGGGCGGCTGAGACGGCGTCGACCTCGTTAAAGGTTAATCTGATCTCGCCCGGCCCCATCCGCACCCGGCTGCATGCGCAAGCCTTTCCCGGCCAGGATCCGGACGAACTTGAAGCACCGGATCAGGTCGCGGAGAAAATCGTTGAGCTCTGCCTGCCAAGCCTGCAGCAGACCGGCCTCGTCTATTCCTATC
>JAEWCJ010000177.1 GCA_023390695.1 Pseudomonadota bacterium
CAGTCGGTCGCCGAGATGCGCACCGACATCGGCTTGTGGTCGGGCCAGACCGCGCGCATGGCGCGGAACACCTCGACCGGGAAGCGCATGCGGTTCTCCAGCGCGCCGCCATATTCGTCGCTGCGCTTGTTGGTGATCGGCGAGATGAAGCTCGCCAGCAGATAGCCGTGCGCGGCGTGCATCTCGATCATGTCGAAGCCGGCGCGCTCGGCGCGCCTTGCCGCGGCGACGAAATCGGCCACCACCTTGTCCATGTCGGCGCGCGTCATCTCACGCGGCACCTGGCTGTTCGGGTAATAGGGCAGCGGCGAGGCCGACACGATCGGCCAGTTGCCGCTCGGGAGCGGCTGCGCGTCGCCTTCCCAGGACAGCTTCGTGGAGGCCTTGCGCCCGGCATGGCCGAGCTGCAGGCAGATCTTTGCCGCCGAATTCGCATGCACGAAATCGACGATGCGCTTCCAGGCGGCTTCCTGTTCGTCGTTCCACAGGCCGGTGCAGCCGGGCGAGATGCGCGCCTCCGCCGACACGTCGGTCATTTCGGTGAAGAGGAGACCGGCGCCGCCGATGGCGCGGCTGCCGAGATGCACCATGTGCCAGTCGTTCGGCACGCCGTCTGTCGCCGAATACTGGCACATCGGCGACACCACCACGCGGTTGGCCAGCGTCATGCCGCGCAACTGGAAGGGCTGGAACATCGGCACGGCCGGCTTCGTCACATCGACCGCGAAGCCCTGCTTGCGCACGTCCTCCGCCACCGCCTGATCCACTTCGGCGACGAATTCCGGCGCGCGCAAGGCGAGGTTGTCATAGGTGATCGCCTTCGAGCGCGTCATCAGGCCGAAGGTGAAGCGGGTCGGGTCCATGCCCCAGAAGCGCTTCACGTGCTCGAACCAGACCAGCGACACTTCCGCGGCGTGCTGGGTTTTCTCCACCTCGACGCGCCGGCTCACCTCGTAATCGGTGAGCGCGGCTTTCACATCCTGCCCTGACAAATTTGTTTGCGCAGTCTGCGTAGATTTGCCTGCGGTCTTGCGGAAGGATTCGAAGAGCGCGATGGCGTCTTCCATCGCCAGCTTGGTCCCGGAGCCGATCGAGAAATGCGCGGTCGCCTTGGCGTCGCCGATGATGACGGCATTCTCGTAGACCCAGCGCTCGCAATGGATGGCCGGGAAATTGCGCCACATCGAGCGGTTGATGATCAGCTTGTGGCCCTGAAGCTCCTCCGCGAAAAGCTCCTCCATCAGCCTGGCGCTGCCCGGCTCGTCCAGCGGATCGAGGCCGAGCTTCTCGAAGGTGTCCGGATCGGTCTCGAAAATCCAGGTCGAGCGGCCCGGCTCGTATTGGTAGCAATGGGCGATGATGATGCCGTATTGGGTCTCGCGGAAGAAAAACGTGAAGGCATCGAACGGGCGGGTGGAGCCCATCCAGGTAAACTTGTTCGGCCGCAGGTCGACCTGCGGCTTGAAATGGTCGGCGAAGGTCTCGCGCACGCGCGAATTGATGCCGTCGGAGGCGATGACGAGATCGGCCTCCTTGAGCGCGCCGGGGATGTCGGTGATGTCGGTCTGGAATTTCAGCTCGACGCCCAGGGCGCGGGCCCGGTCATGCAGCAACTGGAGCAGGGTGGTGCGGGCGCAGCCGCAGAAGCCGTTGCCGCCGATGCGGTAGACGTGATTGCGGAAGCGGACTTCGATGTCGTCCCAATAGGCGAAATGCTCGATGATCGAGCGGTAGCTTTCCGGATCGTATTTCTCGAAGGTCTCCAGCGTCTGGTCGGAAAACACCACGCCGAAGCCGAAGGTATCGTCCGGCCGGTTGCGCTCGAACACGGTGATCCGGGTGGCCGGCCAGGCCTTTTTCATCAGGATCGCGAAATACAGGCCGGCGGGCCCGCCGCCGATGACGTGCACCTTCATGCAAGGCCTCCGCAGGCGCGCCGCCATGCGGGCGCGCGATGGAGCGATAGTTTAAGCTTAAAATAGTTTTCCGCAACGGTGGCGGATGCTTGAGGTGCAGAAATTTTAAGCTTAAACTATTTCCGGCAGGGTTGATGCAGATCATCGCGGGGCCCAAAGTTCGATGGACGACACCGCCAGCATCCCGCTTGACGCGGAAACCAAGGTTGCCGAGCGCCCGGCCGATCACGAGGCGGAGCTGCGGCTGTGGCTGCGGCTTCTGACCTGCACCACGCTGATCGAGGGCGATATCCGCAGCCGTCTGCGCGACACCTTCGATGTGACGCTGCCGCGGTTCGACCTGATGGCGCAGCTCGACAAGGCGCCGGGCGGCATGACGCTCGGGGAATTGTCGCAGCGCATGATGGTGTCGGCCGGCAATGTCACCGGCCTTGCCGAGCGGCTGGAAGCGCTGGGCATGCTGGAGCGCCGCGCCTCGCCGCATGACCGCCGCGCGCAGATCGTCAGCCTGACCGCGGAGGGGCGCCGCGCCTTCCGCGCCATGGCGCGCACGCATGAGAACTGGATCGCGGACATCTTCGTCGATCTGTCTGCCGAAGAGATCGAAACGCTGATGCGGTTGCTTGCGAAAACCAAAGTGTCCGCGCGCAAGGCGCGTGCGCGGGAAACAGGAGATCATTGATGCCGGCTGCCAATCCCGTCACCTTGCCCCTGTCGTCCTACAAGGCGCGGCATCTGCGTCTGGACGTGTCCGGCAAGGTCGCGACGCTGACGCTGAACCGGCCGGAGAAGAAGAATCCGCTGACCTTCGACAGCTACGAAGAGATCGCCGATATTTTCCGCGCGGCGGCGAAGGACGACGAGGTGAAGGCGTTCGTCATCACCGGCGAGGGCGGCAATTTCTGTTCCGGCGGCGACGTGTTCGAAATCATCGGCCCGCTGATCGAGATGGACACCGTCGGATTGCTCAAGTTCACGCGCAAGACCGGCGAAGCGGTGAAGGCGATGCGCGCTGCGCCGCAGCCGGTCATTGCCGCGGTGGACGGTATTTGCGCCGGGGCGGGCGCCATTCTCGCCATGTCGTCCGATATGCGCGTTGGCACCGCGAAAGCCAAGGTGGCGTTCCTGTTCAATCGCGTCGGATTGGCCGGCTGCGACATGGGCGCCTGCGCGATCCTGCCGCGCATCATCGGCCAGGGGCGCGCGTCGGAACTGCTCTATACCGGCCGCGTCATGGGCGGCGAGGAAGCGGACCGCTGGGGCTTCTTCAACAAGCTGTCGTCGCCGGAATCCCTGCTCGCCGATGCCACCGCGCTGGCGCAGGAACTGGCGAACGGCCCGACCTTCGCCAACGCCATGACCAAGCGCATGCTGGAAATGGAATGGGCGATGTCGGTCGAGCAGGCGATCGAGGCGGAAGCGGTGGCGCAGGCGCTGTGCATGGAGACCGAGGATTTTTCCCGCGCCTTCCATGCTTTTGCGAACAAGCAGAAGCCTGTGTTTGAGGGGAATTGAGCAGAGATGTTGGTGACCTCTCCTCGCATACTCGTTTCCCTCCCCCCTTGTGGGGG
>JAEWCJ010000233.1 GCA_023390695.1 Pseudomonadota bacterium
GCCTGATCCGGTTTCAGGCCGCGCGGCGATCCATCTGACGGGCGAACCGGATCGGCTCAGCGCCGTGCTCTACCGCATCTGCAAGGATACGAGCGGGTGCGGGCACGCGCCATTGCGAAATGGCAACAACACAGAACAGCAGGATAGACAGAAATGAAGCGAAGAGACTTTTTGCGTCTGGCCGCCGGAGTGGCCGCTGCCGGCGCAATCCCGACGAGTCTGTTTGCTGACGACTATCCGTCCCGCCCGGTTACGCTGGTGGTGCCGTTTCCGCCCGGCGGCAGCCCCGATATCCTGTCGCGCCTGCTCGGACGCAAGCTGAGCGAATCTCTCGGCAAGGCGTTCGTCATCGAGAACCGGGGCGGCGCCGGCGGATCGATTGCCGCGGAGGGCGTCGCGCGTGCGGCTGCCGACGGCTATACGCTGATGATGGGCCACATCGGTACTCTGGCGGTCAATGTCGGCATTTATCCGAATCTCAAATACGATCCGCTGAACAGCTTTGTGCCGATCAGCATGGTGGCCTCGGTCAACAATCTGCTGGTCGTTCACCCGTCGCTCCCGATCAAGTCGGTGCAGGACCTGATCGACTATGCGCGGAAGAATCCCGGCAAGCTGAACTACGCGTCGGGCGGCAAGGGCAGCGCCGCGCACATCGCCATGGCGGCCTTCGCCGATGCGTCGAAGATCGAGATGACGCACGTGCCGTAGCGCGGCACCGCGCCCGCGGTCAACGATCCGATCGCCGGCCATGTGCAGCTGACACTGACCGGTGCGACGGCGCTGCTCGAGCATGTGCGCGACGGCAAGATCCGCGCGCTGGGGGTGGCCGGTCCGAAACGGCTTGCGTCGCAGCCGGACATCCCGGCCATCGCCGAAACGCTGCCGGGCTTCGAGGCCAACCAGTGGTACGGCGTCGTCGCGCCTGCCGGCGTGCCGGCCGGGATCGTCAACCGGCTGAATGCGGAAATTCACACCGCGATGAAATCGCCGGAAGTGTTGGAGGTGCTGAAGCGCGACGGTGCGGATGTCTGGGTCACGAACTCGGCGGAATTCAAGGACCACATCGGCAAGGAGATCGCGCGCTGGGGCGACCTCATCCGGCGTGCCAATATTCAGGTGAATTGAAGGGCGGACAACGCGCCGCGCCTGGCGTGCAAGCAGTTGCCGGCCTGATCGAGAGCGGCGCAGCATGGGCTGCGCTGCTTTTTTGCGTTTGGGACCCGAGCGAGCCGGATTGACTTTGCGTCCGCAGTCTTATGATTGGCGTCCTGCGGCCTAGGCATGGAGACGCTCTTGGAAATCAAAGAACTGCGAAGCTTCTGCATGGTGGCGAAACTGGGCAGCTTCTCGCTGGCCTCGGAAGCTTTGGGTCTTGGGCAACCGGCGGTGACCAAGCACGTCAAGCGCCTGGAGGCGGAAATCGGCCGCGAATTGTTTTCGCGCGATACGCGGCCGCTGCAACTCACCGCCGCCGGCAGCAACCTGTTCCGGATGGCAGAGCCGCTGGTGGAGGGGCTGGAGAATCTCAGCAATCCCGCGCCGCTCGCCGCCAGTCCGCCCGTCATCATTGCCGTTCCGCATGGCTTTATCGGCTATGTGCTGCCGGAAGCGGTGCGCGACCTGCGGGCGGCGCATCCATCCGCGCGCGTGCGCATCCGCTCGGTCACCAAGGAAGAGGCGTTCGAACTGGTGCAGTCGGGTGCCGTCGACTTCGCCATTGCGCCCGACATGGTCGGATCGCGCCGATTCGATTTTACGCCGCTGTTTCCGTCCGAGCGCATCCTGATCACGCCGAAGGATCATCCCTTCGTCTCGAATCCGCCGCGCTCGCTGAAGGACGTGGCGCAGTATCCGCTCATTTTGCCGCGCTTCCAGACGCAGACCCGCGCGCTGCTGGAAAGCGAGTTCCGGCGTCTCGGCGTCGCCTATGACATTGTCGTCGAGCTCGACAGCATGGATCTGCTGGAGCGCTATGTCGAACTCGGCCTCGGCCTTGCCGTCGGCTTGCGCGGCGCCGCCACCACGGAAGCGCGCATCCCATTGGGCATTGTCAGTCTCGACCGTTTTCTGCCGTCGGAAATCGTCGGGGTGGTGCGCAATCGCACGCGGCCGCTCTCGGATTCTGCAGAAGCGTTGATCGCGCGGCTGAAGGCGGCGGCGACCGTGCCTTCAAATGGGACATATTCGCCTAGAAAATAATCATTAAAAACAACGATATAAACATAGATATAGGAATACACATTGACATAAAATTCTGATTTGGAATAATGGTCTCTGCGCACCAATTCTGCTGCGCGACCGATCGTCAGTGGGCCAATTGTCAGTGCACCATGGGTGAGTTGACCGACCTGCCGCTGATTGCGGCGTCCGAGTTGCTGCGAGCGCGGAAGCTGTCGCCGGTCGAATATCTGTCGGCCTGCCTGGCGCGCATCGACCGTTACGATGGTGCGCTCAACGCCTTCATCGACGTGGATCGCGATGGCGCGCTCGCCGCGGCGCGCGCGGCCGAGCGTGAGATCGCGCAGGGAGAATGGCGCGGCGCGCTGCACGGGATCCCGGTCGCGCTGAAAGATATCTTCGATGTCGCGGGACAGCGCACTTCGGTGCATTCCAGGGTCCGCATGGATCATGTCGCGGAGCGCGACAGCTTTATCGTCACGCGTCTGCGCGAGGCCGGTGCCGTGCTCATCGGCAAGACGGCGCTGCATGAATTCGCCACCGGCGGGCCGTCCTTCGATCTGCCCTGGCCGCCTGCGCGCAATCCTTGGAATCGCAAATGTCATCCCGGCGGTTCCTCGAGCGGCTCGGGCGTTGCCGTCGCGGCCGGTTTCGTGCCGGTGGCGCTGGGCACCGATACCGGCGGCTCGGTGCGCAATCCGGCGACCGCCTGTGGCATTGCCGGCATGAAGCCGACCTATGGCGCGATCAGCCGCAGTGGCGCTTTCCCGCTGTCGTTCTCGCTCGATCATGTCGGCCCGCTGACCCGCGGCACCGAGGATAATGCGATCGTTCTGGAAGCGTTGCTGGCGCACGATCCGGATGATCCGAGCAGCGTTGTCCATCCGTCGCCCGATCTGCGCGCCGAGTTGCATGCGGGCCTGAAGGGCTTGCGGCTCGGAATCTTGGAGGAATTCGGCGCGGCGGCGCAGCCGGAGATCCGCGCCGCGTTCGAACAAGGCCTGCGGGTCTTCGAAAGCCTCGGCGCCGAACTGGTGCCGCTGAAACTGTCGCCGCTCGACAGCTATGTCGGCTGCGGCCGCCTGATCCTGCAGGCCGAAGGCTATGCGGTGCATGCGCATTGGCTGAAGGAGCGCATCGCCGATTACGGCGCGCGCGGCCGCACCCGGCTCTTGCCCGGCGCCTTCCTCAGCGCCTCCGACTATATCCGCGCGCAGCAGATGCGCCCGCGGCTGGCGCGCGAATTCGCCGCCGCGATGGCGACGGTCGATGCCGCCCTGTGCGTGTCGAGCCACGAATTGCCCTGCGCCATTGACGATGAAGCCGAGGTCGACCGCACCTATGACCGGCAGGCGCGCACGCCGTTCAATCTGACCGGCACGCCCGCCCTGTCGATCCCGACGGGCTTTTCGCAGAGCGGGCTGCCGATCGGTCTGCAGGTACTCGGCGCGGCCTTTGCGGAGCGGCGCATCTATCGCGTCGCGCAGGCCTACGAGGCGGCGACCGACTGGCACCTGCGCCGTCCGGATCTCGACGCCGCCCTCGCGGCCGCGCAGGCCGAGCAACCATCAACCTAGTAAGGAAGAATATCGAGAGATGCATCCCCGCGATCGCTTCGACTATTCGTCACCGTTCCGGCGGCCGCCGTTGAAGACCGACGATGGCACGCGCCTGATCATCTGGCCGGTGGTCAACATCGAGGAATGGGAAATCGAGCGGCCGATGCCGCGCCACGCCTCGCCGCCGCCCGGCGGCGTCACCGGCGCGGTGCCGGACATGCCGAACTGGACCTGGCACGAATACGGCATGCGCGTCGGCTTCTGGCGCCTGCTCGATGCGTTCGAGAAGCGCGCTATCAAGCCGACGCTGTCGATCAACGCCAAGGTCTGCGACACCTGTCCGGAGGTCGCCGGCGCCGCCCGCGATGCGGCCTGGGAATTCATGGCGCATTGCTATGTGCAGATGTCGATCCACAAGGTCGAGGATCAGCCGGCGATGATCCGCCAGTCGCTGGAGCGGCTGGAAAGCTTTCTCGGCTATCGCCCGCGCGGCTGGCTCGGACCGGGGCGCACGCAGACCTTCGAGACGCTGGATCATGTCGCCGCCGCCGGCTTCGACTGGTTCGGCGACTGGATCCTTGACGATCAGCCGTTCTGGGTGAAGACGGCGACGCGTCCGCTGGTATCGATTCCCTACACGGTCGAGATCAACGACATCACCATCATGGTTAGCGGCCAGCATGAATCCGATGCGATGCTGAAGCGTGCCCGCGACGCCTTCGAGCGTCTCTATGCCGAAAGCGAGCAATCGGTGCGCGTCATGGCCTTCGGCGTTCATCCCTACGTGTCCGGTGCGGCACATCGCATTCGCTATTTCGAGGAAATGCTCGACTTCTTTGCCCGCCAACCAGGCGTCTCGTTCTGGACGGGCGACCAAATCAACGACTGGTTCGTCGCACAGCTGCCGCACGGCAAGTGAGTGCGGGCTGGTGACAAGACTTAACTGAAAAGGAGTAAGTGACTTGAAACGCGGTAAGCAAAGTTCGGTCCGGCTGGGACTGGCCGTCTTCGCCGGCTTGTTCGCATTCTCTGTGCCGGCGGCTCAGGCGCAGAATTATCCGAGCCGTCCGATCACGCTGGTATCGCCGTTCCCGGCGGGCAGTGCGACCGACACGGTCGCCCGCCTGCTCGGCGAGAAGATGTCGGCGCGGCTGGGGCAGCCGATCGTCGTGGAAAACGTCGGCGGCGCCGGCGGCACGATCGCGGCGACGCGCGTCTCCCGCGCGGCGGCAGACGGCTACACATTGATGATCCACACCACGATCGCGCTGTCGGCCGCCCTCTACAAGAATCTGACCTACGACACCGGCACGGCGTTTGAGACCATCGGCCTGATCAACACCGGACCGTATGTCTTTGCCACGCGGCCCGCCTATCCGGCCAAGGACGCGAAGGAGCTGTTCGCCAATCTCAAGGCGGAAGGCAACAAGATCGCGTTCTTCAATGCCGGCCCGGGCACCGGCTCGCATCTGTGTGCGGTCATGCTTGCGCAATCGCTGGGGATCCAGCCGAACCTCGTGCCTTACAAGAGCACGAGCCTGGCGCTGCAGGACGTGATCGCCGGTCACGTCGATATCCTGTGCGACCAGACCACCAATGCCTTCCCGCAACTGGGCTCGAAGACGATCAAGGCCTACGCGATCACCTCGCCGAAGCGGAGCACGCATTTCCCCGATATTCCGACCACCGCAGAGCTGGGCCTGCCGGATGTGGACGTCGAGGTCTGGCACGGTCTCTACGCGCCGAAGGGAGTGCCGAACGACATCCTCGACAAGGTCAACGACGCGCTGCGGACTGCACTTGAGAACGGCGACGTGCAGAAGAAGCTGCAGGATATGGGCACCGAACTGTTCCCGGCCGAGCAGCGCAGCCGCGCGGCGCATGCCAAGAAGCTGGCGGACGATCTGGTCAAGCTGCGCAACGTGGTCGAGAAGGCGAAGATTCAGCTCAACTGATCTGACTGCGGTTCCAACAAACAGCCACACGGTGATAGCCTCACCGTGTGGCTTCTCCGTCAGGATATCCGATGCCGATGAAAGAAGACGTGCGCCAAACGCTTGACCGGCTGGGCATCAGAGTGCCCGAAGCGGACCTCCCGTTCCTGCAGCGGGCCCGGGACCGGCAGTTGCAGCTTCTGAACGAATGGGCTTCGCTCGTGCCGCCGGATACGGAGCCTGCCCTGGTGCTGAAAGTCGAAGCGCCCCGCTGACTGTCGGCCCGTTTGAATGCCGATCGTCGGCGAGATGCGCCTGCCCGCCGGATATTCACTCGGCGTGAGTTTCGGTAGCGTCAGTCCTTTCCTTCTGCTCGGTCCCAAGGCGGGACGGATCCAAAGCGATCCACGAGGAAGTCGATGAAAGCTCGCACCTTGGCGGGCGGCCGCCGGTCGGACGGATACACAACGTAGACTCCAGGAAGCTCAATCGTCGGATGATCGAGCGGGATGGAGACGAGCCGTCCGGCGCGAAGTTCGTTGCTGACCAGGAATGTCGGTTGATAGACTAGGCCCTGTCCGGCGAGCGCGGCTGCGACCAGGGCGGTCCCGTTATTGGCCCGCAGGGTTCCGGATACAGACACGGTGACGGCGCCGTCGGCCCCGAACGACCAGAGATCTGCTCCGATAGTTTCCGACAATGTGTAGCCGAGACAATTATGGTTCGCGAGCTCTGCAACACGGCTTGGCGTGCCATTTCGTTTCAGATAGGCGGGAGACGCGCAGACAACGGTCCGGCAGGGGGCAAGCCGGCGCGTGACCATGGTCGATGCGCTCAGGCGGCCAATGCGTATGGCCAGATCCCAGCCTTCCTCGATCAGATCGATGGTGCGGTCGTTGAGGCCAAGCTCAACCACCAGCGACGGATAAGACTCGGAGAAGTACGGCAAAAGCGGCGCGATCTCGCGCACGCCGAATGAGACCGGAACATTGAGGCGTAGCATTCCGCGTACCTCTATGCGATCGGCAGAGGCTGCGGCCTCGGCCTCCTCGACATCGACCAGAATGCGTTCGGCGGCATCGAGATAGCGCCGTCCCGCTTCGGTCAGGGTCAGCCGCCGCGTGGTCCGGTGCAAAAGCTTGACGCCGAGACGCTCCTCAATGGCGGCGATGTGCTTGGTCGCCATCGTTGGCGACATCCCCAGCGATCGCGCCGCCGCGGACAGGCTGCCCAGCGCGGCAACCCGAGCAAAGACCTGCATCCCGGTCACACGATCGAGCATTGCCCCATCTCGTACTGATAGTGTGAGGTATTATCATAAAACGATATATTATCAAACTATATAGGTGAGGGCTATTTGAGGAGCATCCCATGAATTGGAGGCTCCGATGATCGATACCCGCACCGCTCCCTATGCTGCCTTGCTGCTACGCGTCAGCCTGGGTGCTCTCTTCCTGGCCCACGGCCTTCTGCTCAAGGTGTTCACATTCACAATCCCCGGCACGGTCTCGTTCTTCGAGAGCATCGGCTATCCGGGATTCTTTGCCTATCTTGTGATCCTCGGTGAAATCGGCGGCGGGATCGCTCTCATTCTTGGCCTCTGGACGCGGCCGATTTCACTTCTGCTGTTGCCGATCATGATCGGCGCAACGTTGCAGCATGCCGGCGGCGGCTGGTTGTTCAGCAATCAGGGCGGCGGCTGGGAATTCCCCGCATTCTGGACTGTTGCGGTCATCGTGCAGGCCCTGCTTGGCGATGGTGCGTTTGCCCTTCGCCGCCTGCCGCTCGTGCCGGCACGAAGCGCAGCAGCTCACTGATGCTCCACGACGCTCAGTGTTCAGCAAAACATCAAGCGAAAACAAATTCAGAAAGGATACGCCATGACGAAGGTGCTTGTGTTGTATTACTCGGCCTATGGTCACATCGAGCAGATGGCTGAGGCCGTCGCGGAGGGTGTGCGCGCCGCCGGTGCCGAAGCGGTCATCAAGCGGGTGCCGGAGCTGGTGCCGGAGGAGGTTGCGCAAAAGTCCGGCTACAAGCTTGACCAGAAGGCGCCGATCGCGACGGTCGCGGAACTTCCGGACTATGATGCCATCATCTTCGGGGCCGGCACGCGCTTCGGCGTTGTTGCCTCGCAGATGCGAAACTTCCTCGATCAGACCGGCGGCCTGTGGGCGAAGGGTGCACTGGTCGGCAAAGTCGGCTCCGTCTTCACATCGTCCGCGACCCAGCATGGCGGTCAGGAATCCACCATCCTGACAACAATCCCGACGCTTCTGCACCACGGCATGATCGTGGTCGGGCTTCCCTACGCCTTCGCGGATCAGACGCGGCTCGATCAGGTTCTCGGCGGTTCGCCCTACGGCGCCGCGACGATCACCGGTGGTGACGGCAGCCGCCAGCCATCGCAGATCGAGCTGGATGGAGCACGTTTCCAGGGGCAGCACGTTGCCAAGATTGCTGCGAAGGTGAGCAAATAATACGCGCGTTGCGCACGGGAATACGCACGTGTCGTCGTTCTGAGGAGACAAGCATGTCAAGCCAAGCCGTTCTCATTCCGCGTTCGGAAGAATCTCCGACTCCGAACCGCCTGGATGCCGGGGTTCGCATC